>NZ_JADOGI010000050.1 GCF_015645445.1 Nonomuraea cypriaca
TCCGGCGGACGTGCCCTTTCGTCGTCTGGAGATTAGGGTTCAGGCAATCAAGCTTTCGCCATATCACACGGGCCCCTCGACGCGCCGCTTCTGACACCTGAACACGACCGCCGATTTCCTGGCATGCTCTTGTCCCCTTCACCTTTCGGATCCAGGTAAGCCATCAGGCCCAGGAACCTCCCTCCGAGTCCCTCCCGGCTGAACCGGGGATACAACAGAGCGCCTCATGGCGCAGCTACAACGGCCACCGACCGCACCAGGCGCGCAGCCAACGACCACCTGATCAAGACCAACAGGTGGTGGTGTCCATGGAAGGCCGGATCGAACGCCACGAGATACTTGGAGGAGCGATTAACGAGTACCGCCGAGCCGCTTAGCTCGATCGGCAAAACCCCAGATCAGACCATATGTGCGAGTTTTGACGCGGTACAAGTGCTCAGCCAGGATCTGTGGGTCGCCCGGGGTGGACAGGCGGTGCCGCCAAATCTCCGCGAGGTCACCCGAGGCGGTGCGCGCGGTGATGGACAGTTCCTCACCGACCACCCGGGCCCAGATGCGGGCGCCGACATAGCCGGGCGGGGTTGAGTAACGCACCGAGCCGAAGCTGATGGTGCGGTCGTCGCGGACCACCCGTTCCTCGCCCAGCGCGAGCGCCAGCGGCTCGGCGGGCAGGACATGCAGCGTGGTGCGTTCGATATCGAGGCGATCTTGCGGGATCTGCCCGGTCGCGCGGTGGCGGCGGGTGTTGACGTGATCGCACCACAGGCGGCAGGCATCGGCCTGCTCGGCGAAGCTGGCGTACTGCTCGCGCAGGTTCGCCTCGGTCGGCACGAGGGCCTTGGCGATTCGCACGGTGGCCTCCGCCCCGCCCTTGGATTCGGGATCGTAAGGCACGCAGGAATGCACCTGGCAGCCGTAATGCCGCCCGGCGGCGACGATCTGCGGATGACGCACCGCGATCCCGGCGACATGCTCGATCGTGACCGTTTTGGCGTTGTCGCTCAGCACATACGTCGGGGCCCCGCCGATCCGCCGCAGCGTGGTGTCCAGGCAGGCAACCAGGGTGCCTAAAGTGCAGTCCCAGACCGGGATCACCACCCGAAACTGCGACCACGACAGCCACGCGCAGAACAACCACGTCCGGCGACCGCCGATGCGCGGGCCCTCACCCCAGTCGAACTGCAGCCACATCCCCGGCTCGGGGATCCACGGCCGATACGTGCGCCGCTTCTCTCCGGCCGGTTGCTCATGCGTGCAAACATCAGCAAACCGGACGGGGAGGTCTCAATCGGAAAGGGCAGCGATCAGGAACACCGTGGCCGCCCACCAGGAATTAGCTTCTCATGGCTGCCGTCACGGAGCGGTGGCGTTCAAGCCGGACCAGCTCAGCCGAGGACAGGCTGTGCCTGGCTAACCGTTCAGAAGCCGCTGACGATGTCCTTTGACTCCGCCATCTGACCACGACGAATCAGGAGCTTCCGAATGTCATATCCACCCACTGGCAAGGCCCGGACGATCGTCATCACAGGGGGAAGCAACGGCATCGGTCACGGATGCGCCGCCGCGATCCTCCGTTCGCTCGACGGGCCGTGGCACGTTGTCGTGACCTCGCGCGACGCGGACCGTGCGCAGGAGGCAGTCAGCCGGCTGGCCGGTGCTGCGAGTGCGGCCAACAGGGTCGAGGCGATGTCACTGGACCTCGCGTCCCTCGCCTCGGTCCGCACGTTCACCGCAGAATTGACCGGCCGGCTGACCTCGGGCGGACTCCCCCCGCTGTACGCCGCGGTGTGCAACGCGGGACAGCAGCCCGGGACCACCGTGAGCAAGACCGCCGACGGCTTCGAGTCCACATTCGGCGTCAACCACCTCGGTCACTTCCTGCTCGTCAAAGAGCTGCTGCCGGTCCTCAAGGCGCCCGCCCGGGTGGTCGTGGTGGCCAGTGGCGTCCACGACCCGGCGGAACACCCGTCCATGCCGGGTCCCGCGTGGAACAGCGTGCCCGCTCTGGCCCGCGGCGAACTCGGACCCGCCGCCGCCTCCGACCTGCCCTTCGCCTTCGGTCAGCGCCGCTATGCCACGTCGAAGCTGGCCAATGTCTACTTCACCTACGCCTTGGCCCGGCGCCTGCCCGCCGGTGTCACCGCCAACGCCTACGACCCCGGCATCGTCGTGGGAACCAACCTGCAGCGCAATCACGCCGCCCCGGTCCGATTCGCCGCCAAGCACGTTCTGCCACGCGCGAAGCCGTTGCTGCGCCGGTTCGTGACGAAGAAGGTCTACACCATCGAGGTGTCAGGCGGCTCGCTCGCCTGGCTCGCGACCGCTCCCGAGCTGGCCGACACCACGGGCAAGTACTTCCACCAGCGCGAGGCCATCCCCTCGTCGGAGGAGTCCTACGACACCGCACGCGCCGACGAGCTGTGGAACGACAGCGTGGAGCTGACCGCTCGGTCCACGTCCACGGCATCCACGTGACCGCGCGGCTGAGCCCCAACGAGAACGACATGAGTGAGACGGCAGTACCGACTTTCTCGATGGCTGAGCGTGACCGCCGATGGGACGTGGCGTGCGCGTTCATGGAGCGCGAAGGTCTCGACGCGCTGCTCGTCTTCGGTGAGCATGAGGACGCCGGCCCGGCGCCGGTCGCCTACGACACCTGGTTCACCAACGGCCGGCCAGGGACGACGATCATCTTTCCGCGAACCGGCGAACCGATCTCGCTGTTTCCCGCCCCGATGTTCATCATGGATCACCTGGAGTCCTCCCGCCGAGGCGACACCATGTGGATTCCGCCCCAGAACCTTCGCGGTTTTCGCCACTCCGGCGCGATCGCCGAGACGCTCGACGAGCTCGGGCTGGCGAAGGGCGCGATCGGCGTTGTCGGTCTGGGCCCTCACCTGCCGTGGCACCCAGAAGGCATCGCGCCCTTCCAGCTCTGGAGCAAAGTTCTGGAGCGGTTCCCCGAGGCTGAGTTCACGTCGGCCGACCTGGCCCTGGGCCGGCTCGTGAGCCGGCTGAGTCCGGACGAGATCGCCATCGCGCGCCACTCGGCGCGCATCGGCGACGCCATGGTGCGAGCCATGGTCGAGACCGCCGCTCCCGGCGTTCCTGAGAGCGAGGTGTACGCGGCGGGCATGTCCGAGGGGTATCGGCGAGGAACGATTACCTCAGCGATGCACTTCTGGTCGGGTCCTGACGCGCCTTGGGCATGCCGCAGTGGGGCTACCGCCCCCAGGCTCCCCGCACCCTGCGGGACGGCGACGTCATCTACGCCGAAGTGTTCTGCAACTTCGGCGGGCGCCACACCCAACACCAGGTCACGATGGCGATCGGTGAGGTGCACGAGGATTTCCAGCGCGCCGGCGACGTCGTTCGCGCGGCCTACGCCGCCGGCCTGGAAGCGTTGCGCCCAGGCCGGACGTTCGGTGAGCTCGCCGACGCGATGTACAAGCCGATCGAGGCGGCCGACGGTTCGGTGTTCAGCATCGCGGTACATTCGCTCAACCCGGGCCTCGCGCTGGGCGGCATCTCCACCGACATCGGCCGGCTTCCCGGCGCCGAGGTCTACCTGCCCGTGCCTGACGGCCGGACGTTCCTTGCCGACCTGGAGCTCGAGCCCGGGATGACCTTCGTCTTCGAGCCCAACTATGCCTTCGCGCGCCACATGGTCCACATCGGCGGCACGGTGATCGTCGGCGAGGACGAGCCGATCGAACTCAGCCCGTACACGGCGCAGATCCTGCGCGCGACGGGACGGCGAGGCCTGCGGCGGAGTAGTCCGCGGCCCCACGGTCCTGAGCGTGACGATAACGGCCACCCAGCCGCGCCGGCCATCCGGGACGACTGTTCCTGAACGACCGGTGCGGCGCCGTTCAGGTCGTTGAAGTCGGTGGCGAAAGCCCGCACCAGCAGGTCGACCACCTCCTGGGTATCCGGTGACGGGTTGTCCTGCGCGACCATCGGCGGCAGCGCGGAACCGCCACCGTCGTGCCGTGCCGGTCCACCCGCCGTGCCGAGCAACACCAGCTTCGTCCGATGGCGCTTGGCAGTGGGCCCAGCTCAACCAGGGACAAGTCGTCCCTGGTTAACCGGTGTGGCGTGGTCGATAGTGGTGGACATGATCGATCGCGCTGGGCTTGCCGATTTTCTCCGTCGCCGCCGGGAGCTGCTGCGTCCGTCCGATGTCGGCCTGCCCGATGGTGTGCGGCGCCGCACGCCTGGTCTGCGGCGAGACGAGGTGGCGCAGCTGGCCGGGATGTCGAGTGACTACTATGCCCGGCTGGAGCAGTGCCGTGGCGCGAATCCCTCCGAGCCGATCGTGGCCTCTCTGGCGCGGGCGCTCCGCTGCGACCTGGACGAGCGCGACCACCTCTTCCACCTGGCGGGGCTGACGCCCCCTGCCCGCAGGGCCGGCCGACACATCCGCCCAGGGCTGATCAGCCTGGTCGACCGGCTCACCGACGTTCCGGCCGGTATCTGCACCGATCTGGGAGAGGTGCTGTGGCAGAACGCCCTCGCCGACATCGTGCTGGGCCGTCAGGACCACCACGCCGACGGCCGTGCGCGGAATCTCGCGTGGCGCTGGTTCACCGACCCGGCGTCGCGCGCCCGGATCCCGGAAGAGGACTGGCCGCGGCATTCGGCTGCCCACGTGAACGATCTGCGAGCGACGTACTCGCGCCGTGCCGGTGACAACGACGTCGTGGAACTGGTGCAGGGGCTGCGCGAACGCAGCGCGGAGTTCCGCGCGTCGTGGGAACGGCACGAGGTCGGTGTCCGTCGTTTCGACCGCAAACGGCTCCTGCACCCGGAAGCAGGAGTGCTGCACCTGACCTGCGAAGTGCTGCTCACACCGGAAGAAGACCTCAGGGTGATCGCGTTCTTCCCGACGGAGGGCACCGACGCGCGAGAGAAGCTCGACTTGTTGCGGGTCATCGGGACGCAGAACTTCCAGAGTGAAGTGGCGGCGGCGCCAGGCGGCCGAACGCGAGGCCGGCTGAACGACAGCAGGATCTTGCCGAGTCAGCCACCTGCCTCCGGCAGCCGGTCAGCCGCCAGCGGCTTGGTCGAGTAACAGCCGGTGCTGATCACAGGTATGCCCCAGCCCGCCGCCGACCGCGGGCCGCGCCCTGACCCGCTCGGCGATCAGGCGGGGTGGCCGCCAGCAGGTGAACCGTGCCGCGACCGGTGGAGTGCCTGTACCGCGTCAAAACGCATCCACGATGGCGCTGGCCTGCGGCTTGACGGGCTCCGTCCCCGCAGGCAAGATCGCGTCTTGTGCTTGTCCGCCTGCTCCATCTCATCACGCTGCGGGTGTTCGGCTGGCTGATGTTGCTGGGCCGTAGCCAGGTGTCGAAGAACGTGGAAATCATGGTGCTGCGTCACGAAGTGGCAGTGCTACGGCGCCAGGTCGGACGCCCGAAGCCGGACTGGGCCGATCGAGCCGTCCCGGCGGCGTTAGCCCAGGGCTGCCGGCGGTGCTGCGCGCTCATCGGCTGGTTATCCCGGCGACGCTGCCGGCCTGGCATCGTCGTCTGCTGACTCCCGCTCCCGCAAGCCGGGCGCCGCCAGCTTGGTCAGGTAGTCAGACGCGATCTCCGGGCGCGCAGCCGAGAGACGTACCAGCAGGCCAAGGTTGATCTCCACGCCTTGGTCGCGGATGGCCGTCGGCCAGGTCGACTGGTCTTTGGTCTGTGTCGACTCCACGACCGCGCGAGCTCACCAGCATGCGGCCGTGGCCCGAAAAGGGGCCCTGGCAGGGCGAGACACTCGGCCGGTCCCGGGGCACGACTTCGTCTGCCGACAGCTCGCGCCGCTACCGCCGGCGCCGCAGGTCACTGCCCCCTCGCCACGCCTCTGTGGCTCCTCGGCTCCTGCTCCTCCTGCTTCGCCCTGCCCTTCGGGCCATTGGTCGCGCGGATCCCGGCGCAGAGCGGCGAGCGTCACCCGGGGCGAGCGACTCTAACCTGCTGATCACGCTCCGGACCCGCGGTTCGCGCTGACCCCCTTGCCCCTCACCTCACAGCCCCCGCAGGCAAGTGCAGTCAGGTGTCCGATACCGCCGAGACCGCGCTCGATTCCAAGCTGGGAAGCGTCCGACACCTTCGAAGGAGAACCATGTCTACCCTTTCCTCCCATGAATCCGTGAACAGGCAGAGCGCGCAGCCGGACGGCGCCGGAACGCCGACGGTCAGCACCATCGAGCTCGGTGATGTGCAGATCCACCGCGTCATGGAGTACTCCGACACGACGCCGATGACGACGGACGTCTTCTTCCCCAACAGCAACCCCGAGGAGTGGCAGCGCCACACCGAGCTGCTGGCGCCCCACCACTGGGAGCCGGAGAGCGACCTCACCCGCGTCGCCACCCAGTCCTGGGTGCTGCGCAGCGAGGGCCGGATCATCCTTATCGACACGGGCGCGGGCAACGACAAGTACCGCCCGCTGCAGCCGATCTGGTCCTACCTGAACACCGACTACCTGGCGAATCTCGCCGCCGTCGGCGTGCGGCCCAAGGACGTCGACATCGTCATCAACACCCATCTCCACGACGACCACGTCGGCTGGAACACCCGGCTGGAGGGCAGGGACTGGGTGCCCACCTTCCCCAACGCCACTTACCTCATGCCGCAGCGCGACTTCGAGTACTGGAAGCCCGAGAACCTCCACAACACGGTGTTCGGGCGGGGCAACCAGAACGTCTACGAGGACAGCATCGACCCGGTCATCGAGGCCGGTCTGGTGAAGGTCTGGGACGAGTCGTACACCATCGACTCCAACCTCCGCCTGGAACTGACCCCCGGGCACACCCCCGGCGCGTCGATCATCCACCTGGAGTCCGCGGGCGACCGCGCCATCTTCGCCGGTGACCTGCTGCACGGCGCGATCCAGGTTCACGAGCCGCACATCAACAGCTGCTTCGAGGAGGACGAGGACAGTGCCCGCGCCAGCCGTGCGCGGATGTTCGCCCACGCGGCCGACAACAACGCCCTCGTGCTGCCGGCCCACCTGCCCGGCCACGGCGCCTTCGAGCTGCGCCGGCGTGGTTCCGGCTTCGAACTCACCAACTGGGCGCCCTTCTCCCTGACCTGATCACGACGCCCAGAGCGAGGGTCGCTGCTTCCTCGCTTCTGCGGCCAGACTGGCGGGTCGGGAGGCCGCGCGGTATGCGTCAGGTGACTGCTTCTCCGACGGGGCGTGCCGTCACTCCCGATGGCGGGCCGTTGTGCGGGTTCCCTCGATGAGGTCGCGCAGTTGGGAGCGCGCGGTGACGCCTAGTTTGGGGAAGCTGCGGTAGAGGTGTGAGCTGACTGTGCGTGGGGAGAGGAAGAGCTTCTCGCCGATCTCGCGGTTGGTCAGCCCGCGGGCGGCGAGCCGGACGATCTGCTGCTGTTGCGGGGAGAGCCCGGCGAAAACGCCGGGGTCGGGCGTGTCGACGTCCAGACCGGCCGCCCGCAGTTCGGCCTGCGCGCGTTCCGTCCACGGCCGGGCGCCCAGGCGGCGGAAGGTGTCGTACGCCGCGCTGAGGAACGGCCGCGCCTCGGCGATCCGGCGTCGGCGGCGCAGCCATTCCGCGTACTCCAGCAGCGCCTGCGCGCGTTCGAAGGGCCAGCGTTCCAGCGCGGGGTCGGCCAGGGCGGCCACGAAGCCGGGCTCGGCGTGGCCGGGTTCGGCCAGCAGCGCGCGGCTGCGGTGGACCAGGGCCCGCAGGCGGAGCGAGCCGCCGCGGGCGAGAGTACGGGCCGAGCGCTCGACGATCTCGATCGCGTCGGCGCGGTGGCCGCTGCGCCCGGCGGACTCGGCGAGTTCCGGCAGCGCCGGGTAGGAGGCGTGGTAGTGGGCGGGGTCGCCGTTGGGGTCGAACACCATCCGCGCGTGCTCGTAGGCCGCCTCGTAGTCGCCTCCGACCATGGCGGCGGCGGCCAGGGCGCGGTGCGCGTACACGGCAACCGATCGGCTCTCCAACTGGTCCACCAGGCGCAGCGCCTCGTCGGCGAGCGCGCGAGCACCCGCCGCGTCACCTTGGGAAGCCGCGACCATCGCGTCGATGGCGTGGGCGCACGCGACGGCGTGGTCGAGGCTCGCCGCCACGGGCAGCGCGGCGAGTTGGGCGCAGACCTCCCGGGCCTGCCCCCAGTGGCCGTACTCGAAGTAGGCCAGCGCGACGACGCCGCCCAGCCCGTCGGGGAACGGGCCCGCGGTGCGCCACGACCGTACGGCCTCGTCGAACGTGCGGACGGCCAGCGGGGTCTCGTCCAGCACCCAGGCCGCGATGGCCAGTGCGGTCATCTGTCCGGGGCGGCCCCTGGTCGCGGCGATCAGGTCCGGCAGCCGGGGCGCGAGCTCGCGGCCGCCGCCGAACGGGTCCGACACGATTCGCACCCAGTCTCGCAGCGGTCCCGCGGGCAGACGCGGCAGGATCCGGTCGATCTCCCGCCGCTGGAACTCCTCGCCCGAGTAGAAGCGCAGCACGGCGGCGGCGGCAAGCGCGTCCAGCGCGGTGGCCGGATGCGTGGCGGCCAGGTCGTCGGCGATCGCGGCCAGGTCGGCGAAAACGGTGGCGTGCTGCCTGGTCAGCGCGGCCAGGCGGCCGACGTGCAGTGAGGCGGCGGCCAGCACGGCGGGGTCGTCGGTACGGGCGCGGGCCCGGCCGGCCAGTTCCTCCACCCAGGACAGGTCCCCGGTGAAGACGGCCAGACCGGCCGCGTCCGCCAGCAGCCGAGCGCTGTCATCGCGTCCGGGACGCAGCTCCGCCGCGCGGGCCAGCGCCTTGGTCGCCGCCGCGTAACCGCCTCGCCTGCGTGCCCTGCCGGCCGTCTGCTCCAGGGCCACCGACACATCGGCGTCCGGGTAGAGGGTCGCGGCGGCGAGATGCCAGGCGCGGCGGTCCAGTTCGTCGCGCAGGGCGTCGGCCAGCGCGCGGTGGGCCTCGATGCGGGCGTCGAACGGCGCAGCGTGGTAGACCGCGGAGCGGATCAGCGGGTGGCGGAACCGTAGGTGCCGGCCTGCTCGGCGGACCAGCCGGGACTCTTCGACGGCGGGCCAGGCTTTGTCGTCGGCGTCGGGCAGCAGCGCCAGGACGGCGTCCGGGGGATCCTCCACGTCGGCGGCGGCCAGCAGCAGCAGGGCGCGCCGGCCGGCTTCCGGCAGTTCCGCCAGCCTGGCGGCGTAGATGCCCTCCAGGCGCTCGCCGACCGGCAGCGGACCGTGATCGTCGGCGTGGGGATGGGCGTGGGCCGCCTGGGCCAGTTCGAGCAGGGCCAGTGGGTTCCCCGCGGCCTGGTCGAGCACGCGTTCCCTGATCCTGCCCGCCAGGCCGGGCGAGCGCAGGTCAAGCAGCCGTCGGGACGCCGCGTCGTCCAGCGGGCCCAGCGTGAGCGTCGGGAATTCCCGGTCGAAGCCGGGATCGCCGTCGCGTACGGCGGCCAGCACGGCGACCGGGTCGGCGTCCAGCCGCCGGGCGGCGAAGGCAAGTACGGAGGCGGAGGCGGAGTCGATCCACTGGGCGTCGTCGAGCACGACCACGAGGGGCGCCCGTTCGGCCACCTGGGACAGCAGGGTCAGGACCGCGACACCTGTCAGCAGGGGATCGGGGGCGTCGGACACGAAGCCGAAGGCCCCCAGCAGGGCCAGGCGCTGCCTGTCGGGTAGGTCGACCGCCTCGCGCAGCACCGGCCGCAGGAGCTGGTGGAGTCCCGCGAAGGCCAGATCCCTCTCAGACTCGCGGCCGGTCGCGCGCAGCACCCGGTTGCCTGCCGCCTCGGCGCAGCGGGCCGCGTCGTCCAGCAGGGTGCTCTTGCCCGTCCCTGCGGCTCCAGACAGGAGCAGGACGCGGCCGCCGCCGGACTCGTCCGCCACGAGGGTAGAGAGCCGCTCGATCTCGGCGTTCCGCCCGATGATCGGGTCGCGCGGCGCCCGCTCGTCCATGGGCCCTCCATCCAGAAATCAGCTGTACTCGTCAGCCGTGGCGCAGCGTCGTCGCAGGTCCGTGCCACCGTCTTGTCACCCTATCGACGTGTGCCGGGTGGTAGATGCAGTCACCTGTCGCATACCGCTCGCCCGGGGCGGCGGCGCACGATGGACGGGCGGCGACTCTCACCGTTCGCGCCGCACGCCGAGATCTCGAAGGACGCCCGATGAACCACCATGCGGACGACATCGTCGTCACCACGCAGGGCGCCGTGCGCGGCCTGCGCCGCGACGGGACGACGGTATTCCTGAACATCCCGTACGCCGCTCCCCCGGTGGGCGCCGCCCGATTCGCCGCCCCACGGCCGCACGCCCCTTGGGACGGCGTACGGGACGCCACCGCACCGGGCCCGACCGCGCCGCAGGCCGAACGCAGGCTTGGCAGCGTGGCCATGACCCCGTACTTCGGACCGGGCTGGATCCCCGGCGAGGACTTCCTGACCGTCAACGTGTGGACGCCGGGAACCGGCGGCGCGCGGCTGCCCGTGATGGTGTTCGTCCACGGCGGCGGGTTCGTGGCCGGATCCACCCGGTCCGAGATCTACGACGGCGCCGCCTTCGCCCGCGACGGGGTCGTCCTCGTGACGCTCAACTACCGGCTGGGCATCCCGGGCTTCCTCCACCTGCCCGGCGCGCCCGACAACCGGGGCCTGCTCGACGTCATCGCCGCCCTGCGCTGGGTACGGGCCAACATCATCGCGTTCGGCGGCGACCTCGCCCGCGTCACGTTGTTCGGCCAGTCCGCGGGCGCCACGATCGTCGGCGGCGTGCTGGCCGCGCCCGAGACCGAGCAACTGTTCCAGCGCGCGATCGTGCAAAGCGGCAGCGGCCTGGGCGCCTTCACACCCGAACAAGCCGCCCACGTGACCCGCGCCGCGGCCCGCGCCCTGGGCGTCCAGCCGCACGCCGACGCCTTCGCCGGCATCCCCGACCAGCGGCTCGTCGAGGTCATGTCCGAACTGTCGGGCATCGACCTGCGAACCGAGACAAACACCGACCCGCTCATCGGCCTCAGCTCCTTCAGTATCGTGCTCGACACGCAACCAGCGGAGGCCGTCGCCGCTGGCCGCGGCGCGGGCGTGGACCTGCTCGTGGGGACCAACACGGAGGAGGGCAACCTCTACCTGGCGCCGTTCGGGAACCTGTCCACCTCGACGGCGTCGGACGTGGACGCCGCCGCAGCCCGCTCCCACCCGGACCCGGCCCGCCTCGTCGAGATCTACCGCAAGGCCAGGCCGCAAGCGTCCTTCGGGGAACTGCGCTCGGCCATCATGGGCGACGCCCTGTTCGGCGTAGGCAGCCGGCGGCTGGCCGACGCACACGCGGAACACACCGTGCACGCGGGGCGCACGACCGCCGCCACTTACCGCTACTCGTTCGCGTGGCGCTCGAACGCCCTGGGCGGCGAGCTAGGCGCTACCCACGCTGTGGAGTTGCCGTTCGTCTTCGACGTCACCGGGCTGCAGCGGCTGCGCGGTCCCGAGGCCCTGCTCGGACCGGACGAGCCGCCGGCGGACCTGGCCGCCCGGATGCACGCGGCCTGGGTGTCCTTCGCCACGACCGGCGAGCCCGGCTGGGACCGCTATGACACCGGCCGCCGGGCCACCATGCGCATCGACGGCGAATGGAGCCTGGTGGACGACCCGCACGGCGAGGAGCTCTGGACCTGGCTCTGAACCCCCGATCCCACCTTCCACCCGAACCACCGGAGGCCATCACCTGTCGTGGTCGACCCTCAATGCGGGGTTGCGCGCTCGGCGCGGGTGAAGCAGGAGCGGCGAGGTGCCGGCTCAAAGGTCGGCCGGTGGCCGATGCGGCATCACATGGTGGAGGTGAGCCCTTCCCCGATCTTCTTCAGCTCTGCGCTGACGGCCTCGGCGCCGGGGAACTCCTCGGCGTACACCGGGCTGAACATGATCTCGGCCCACTGCCTGTCGCCCATTTGGAGGAAGAGGGTCGGGGTGCCCTTCATGCCTGTGGGTGCCGAAAAATGCGCCACCACCCTGACCTGGTGTTGGTTGGAGAACGATCGCTCTCGTTTGAGCGGACGCTTAATATACTTGAGCAGTTGCTCAATCACATTTGAGCGATCGCTCAAGGGCCAGCTGGGCAGCCCAGCTGGCCGGCGATCATCGCAGCTCCCTGGCATCGTGCGCTATTTGTACGGACAAGACAGCCCTCAGTGAAGGGCCGAGTTTAGAACGGGTTCGTACGGGTGATCACGTAGACCTTGCGAATCGTCTCGCGGATCTCCCATTCACCGCTCCAACCATCGGGCTCGACCAGCACGGCCCCAGGGCGGAGCTCGTGGATGTCTCCCCTCGAGCCCCGCACCGTTGCGTTGCCCGACAGTATGTACATGAACGAGTGGCTCCCGTCGCGTGCGACTGGAAAACGCCCGGGGGTGCACTCCCACACCCCGACCCTCGTGCGCCCGTCATCCGAGATGCGCCGACCACTCTCGACCGGCTGTCCATCTGATGGGTCGGCTCGCGGCCCGATGGTATCGACGGTGAGTTGGCTCAGCTCATCAGGAGACACCGAGACGCCGGCAAGCAGAATTTCTGTCTTCTGCGGTGTCGTACGTGTGACGTCCTTACCCTCCGCCTTGATGACACGCTCGTGGGCGGCGATCGCGGCCCGGACGCTGGGGAGCATCGACACGGCGGCCGGCACACCCGCGTAGACAGCGACCTGCCGGATCACCGCCGTGAGCTGGTCAGGCGTGAGCCCGTTACGCAGCGCGCCACGTGAATGCGCCTCGAACTCCCGCGTCTTCCCGAGGGCGGCGGTGATGCCCAGCACAATGAGGCTGTGCTGAGCCCGGTCGAGCCGCTCGTCAGTCCAGATCTCCCCCCAGCAGTAGCCCGTCATGAACCGCTGGAACTCGACCGTCATGTCATCGGCATGGGAGGTCGCGTTGTCGACATATTCGGAACCGAGCACCTCCCGGCGCACCTTCATACCTTCATCGTGCATGTTGTTCTCGGACAACGTCTCAGCGGACATGCGCGGCGATCTCCTTCGCGATCAATTGAGGGCATTCTTGGAGGACGGTGTGTCGCGCCTGTGGCAACACCACCAGCCGACCGTCTGTCCGGTCGGCCATCAGATGAGACATGCGCGGCGGCGACCCCGCGTCGAACTCGCCGGTCATCGCCAGCAACGGCGCGCGGATGCACCCTAGGTCGTCCGCCAGATCCGTGGTGGCCAGCACCCGGTACGCGTGGGTGTAGGCCGCGCGGTCGAGCCGCTCCATCCGAGCGATGATCTCCTCGCCCACTCCGGGGTGCGCCGCGAGGTAGTCCTTGCTGTACCAGCGTTCCACGCTCTCGCGGGCGGCGCCGCCCGGCCCCTCGGCCTCGACCATCGCCAACCGTTCCAGCACGGCGGCCTGCTCCTGCTCGGTCCTGCCAGCGACCGCGCCGATCACCACGAGCTTGCTGACGACCTCGGGATGGGTGGCGGCGAGCCGCTGGACGATGAGCCCACCCAGCGAGAAGCCGACGGTGTGAGCCGCCGCGACGTCGAGGCGCGCGAGCAGTTTCAGATGGTCGCTGACGAAGTCGTCCACGTTCCATGGACCGTCAGGTGCCGGTGAGCGGCCGTGGCCGCGCAGGTCGTAGCGGACGATCGCCCGGTCGTGCGGCAGGTCGGCCACGACCTCGTCCCACGACTCCAGCCCGCTGCCGACCCCGTGGACAAGGACCAGCGGGGTGCCTGCTGTGAGATCCCCTTCGATGCGGTAATGGACGCCGACCGGTGCCGTGAGAGGGCGCAGGTGGGGGATGAGCGGCGGCAACCCGGGGAAATCTGATGTCATTGGGGACTCTGCTATCTGCTATCTGCTAGGTGTCAGGCAACTTAATGGGCATATCACTCGGGTGTCAACGACACTAGGCTCCGATGATCGCCAGAGCGCATCTATGCAGACAGTCCTGGTTGCACTCGGGCGAGGCCATTGCCCGGACCCAAATGCTGACAGACAGCCGACATATAGCTAGCCTAGTGCTCGGTCCGTCACGCCGTCAGGCCAGCGGTCATCACTTCGCCCGAAGGGACGCTCGAATGCCACTACTCCCCGACACCCAGGTCCACTCTCCCGAGTGGGCCGGCCGCGACTGGCGCATGTTGATCGATGGCGAGTGGGTGGAGGCCGATGGAGAACGCGAAGTACTCGACCCTGGTACCGGCAAGGTCATCGCCGTTGTCCCCGAGGCCACGATCGCGCGAACGGACGCGGCCGTCGATGCGGCCCGGCGGAGCTTCGACAGCGGGGCCTGGCACCGCCGTCCCCCCGAGGAGCGGGCGCGTGTCCTGTGGCGGATCGCGGACCTGCTCGAGGCGCGCGCAGACGAGATAGCCCTGGTGGAGGCGCTCAATCAGGGCGGTCCGCACCGAAACATCCGCAACGGTTCCGTGCCCGAGGCCGCCCGGATCTTCCGCTACTACGCCGGCTGGGCGGACAAGGTCGCCGGCCGGGCGCTGACTCTGCAGCGCCCGGGGATGGACCTGCACGCGTACACACTTCGGAGCCCGGTCGGCGTCGTCGCCCTCATTACGCCGTGGAACGCGCCCCTGCTCATGGCCACGTGGAAGGTCGCGCCCGCGCTGGCGGCCGGCTGTAGTTGCGTGCTTAAGCCAGCGGAGCTGACGCCGCTCACCGCCATCATGCTAGGCGAGATCGCGCAGGAGGCCGGCCTGCCCGACGGGGTCCTCAATATCGTCACCGGCGACGGCGCTGTCGTTGGCGCGCGCCTGGCCGAGCACCCCAAGGTGGACAAGGTCGCGTTCACCGGCTCGACGTCGGTTGGCAGGTCAATCGTCCACGCGGCGACCGGGAACCTGAAGAAGGTCTCCCTCGAACTCGGCGGCAAGTCGCCGGTGCTCGTCTTCGACAATGCTGACGTCGAGGAGGCCGTGAACGGGGCGGCCGCTGCGATCTTCTCCAACGCCGGTCAGGTGTGCACGGCCGGGTCGCGGCTCTTCGTCCACGAAGACCTGTACGACGACGTCGTTGCGGGCGTCGCTCGGCGGGCGGAGTCTCTCAAGGTGGGCTACAGCTTCGACCCGCTCTCGGAGATGGGCCCCCTCATCTCCGAGGGGCAGCGTGAGACGGTGATGGGCTACATCGAGTCGGGGATCTCCGAAGGAGCCTCGGTGGTCGCGGGAGGGCACTCCGGCGGACCGGGCTTCTTCGTCGAGCCGACGGTGCTTGGCGATGCTCGGCCGGAGATGCGGGCGGTGCGCGAGGAGATCTTCGGCCCCGTCGTTGCGGCCATGCGCTTCACGACGATTGAGGAGGCCGTCACGGCCGCCAACGACAGCCCTTACGGCCTGGCCGCGTCGGTGTGGACCCGTGACGTCAAGACCGCCCACCGCGTCGCGTCCCAGCTCAGGGCCGGTCGAGTTGGTATCAACGTGCACGGCCTGCCCGACGTCACCATGCCCACGGGTGGTTTTAAGGAGTCTGGCTGGGGCCGCGAGCTTGGCCCCGAGGGCCTCGACCTGTTCCTGGAGACCACGTCGGTCTTCACCAAGTTGACTTGACAGCGGCGAGCGCGCTGAAGCCAACCCGCTTTCCGCAGAATTTCCCGCGAGCCCGCCGCCTGCCCGGCGCGCTCGCGTCAGCCGTCCGTACATTCACGCTCAGCAGTCGGGTAAGCACCCATGACTAGTGCCATCAGGCCGCCCGCGGCGACCGACGACCTGACGATCGTCGTCGCGGGTCCCAGGGCATCGCAGCCGCAGGCCGACGCCGTGACTGCCGCAGTTGCTCCCGCGGTGGGGGCCATACGCCCTCTCGTGACAGTGACGCACGCGATGCCCGCAGGGCCTTCGGTCCACGCGGTGGTCATCGTCCCGAGCCTTCCCGTCACCGCGGCGGACCTGGCCGCACTCCCCGATCTGCGGATGGTGTGCACCGCCTCGGCCGGATACGACCATGTCGACCTTCAGGCCGCCCGGGGCCGGGGCGTCGCTGTGGCACGCGCAGTCGGCAACGGCTCGGAAGAGGTGGCCGACCACATCATCGCCCTCACCCTGGCGCTGCTGCGCGGCGTGGCGAACGGCGACCGCGCGATCCGTGACGGCACCTGGGCCCCGAGCGGTACCGGGGCCAGGCGGGTTCGCGGCACCCGCCTAGGACTGGTGGGTTTCGGGCGGATCGGCCGCTTCGTCGCCGATCGCGCGCTCGGCCTGGGTATGGAGGTCATTGTTTACACGCGGACACCACCGGCGGATGCGCCAGGAGTACGCGTCGCGGCGAGCCTGGCGGCGTTGCTTCGCGACAGCGACGTGGTGGTGCCCTGCCTGCCTCTCACGACGGAGAGTCAGTACCTGCTCGACGCGCAGGCGCTCGCCCTGATGCCCACCGGATCCTTCCTCGTGAACTGTGCCCGCGGTGGCCTGGTCGACGTCACGGCCCTCGACGCCGCGCTGCGGGCGGGCCGACTCGGTGGCGCGGCGCTCGACGTCTTCGAAAGCGAGCCCCCTTCGCCCGACGACCCGGTACGTCGCCTGCCCAGGACCATTCTGACCCCGCATTCGGCCTGGCACTCCCCAGAGTCGGCGCTCGGCGCCTTCACCGCCGCGGGCACCGCCATCGGGGCTGTCCTCGGCGCGGGCAGCCCCAACGACATGGTGGAGTTCCTGCTCCCACCGACGTGACCGCCGAAGGAACCACAGGGACGAGACCAAGGACCACGCGTCAGTGCCATGGCCGCGCCGGTGCTGCGCCCATCAACACCTGTTAATCAACTGCGTCAGTGTCCATAGCGCAGGCGGGCCACGTACGGGCTCTCCAGCACGGCGATCTCCTCGGGCGTGAGGTCCATGGAGAGGGCCTGCTCGACCACGTCGAGTTGGTCGGCCGAGGTCGGGCCGAGGATCGGCGCTCCGGTGGGCGACTTGGCAAGCACCCAGGCGACAGACACCGCAGCCGGGTCGGCGCCGCGCTCCGCCGCGACGGTACGCAGGCTTTCCAGCACCCGCTGGTCGCTCGCGCGCCCATACCACTTGCGGGAGTATTCGTCGGTGCGCCCGCGCTCGGTGTCGCGGTCATGCCCCCGAGGGTCACCCGAGAGAAACCCGCGCGCCAGCGGGCTGTACGGCAGCAGGCCGATCCCCTCGGCCTGGCACATCGGGATAAGCTCGCTCTCGTGCTCGCGCCACACCAGGTTGTAGTGGTGCTGCATGGTCGCAAAGCCGTGCCGGCCCAGCCGCCTGGCCTCGTAGAGGAACTTCGCGAACTGCCAGACCGGCATGTCGGTCGCGCCGACGTAGCGTACCTTGCCCGACTCGACAAGAGCGTCTAGGGCGCTGAGGGTCTCCTCGATGTTCGTGCCTTCGCGCCATACGTGCGTCTGATACAGGTCGATGTAGTCGACGTCGAGCCGGCGCAGCGAGTCGTCCACCGCGGCCAGGATGTGCTTGCGCGAGTAGCCGCCCGTGGTCGGCGTCGTGCCCATGGGATTGCCGACCTTGGTGGCGAGGATGTAGTCCTCGCGTGGGAGTAGGCGCTTCAGCGTGGCTCCGAGCACCCGTTCGCTCTCGCCCTTGGAGTAGAAGTTTGAGGTGTCGAAAAAGGTGATGCCGAGTTCGACCGCGCGCTCGATGATCGGCACCGATGCGCCCTCGTCGAGCACCCAGGATCGCCAGATCGGGCTGCCGATGCCCATCGCGCCGAATGCGATCCGCGACGTTCGCAGGTTCGTGGCGCCCAGAGGTATGTAGTCCATCAGTTCGTTTTCACCTTCAGCCCGCGTGCGTGCGGGACCGCTCGGAGGTCGGCACCCGCAGCATCTCGAAGAGTTGGATAATGGAGTCGAATACGTCGTCGGCAATCTCGATGCCGCAGTCGACGGCGTCGAGATAAACCGGGTCGGCGAGCACTGCGCCCGCCGGGTCGGTGGCCATAGCCTGGAGTGTGAGCCCGGCGGACTCCTCGCTGGGTGCCATCGCCAGGCCGTCGCCAGCCTCGACGTGGACGCCGCGCTCGGCGGCGCGCGCGATCAGATAGGGCAGGAACACCTCGCCGTAGACGTTTCGTACCTGTACCCAGCGGGAGCCGGCAGCGACCGTCTCGGCGCAGACGAAGTCGAAGACGCGGATGCCGAACTCCAGCAGACTCCCGCCACGGACGTCAACAACGACCTTCTCAGGACTCTCCGTGACCACCCGCGGCCGGGGGCGCGGGATCCAGTTCAGCCGGGCGCGGTGGGTCTGCAGGAAGCGCAGCGCCCCGCCCGTTACCGCCTCGGTCCAGACCAGCATGTCGGCGGTCTCGTCGGCTTGCCCCAGCGGGATGCCGACCATGCGGAGCATGTCGGGCGCGTAGCGCCGCAGCTCCGGAACAGCGATGTTGGTCATGCGTCGTTCACACCCTCACGGCCGCGTCGTCGTCCATCGCACCCGTCGCCGCCGCTGCGGCACCGATGCCCCACTCCCCCTCGCGGCCAGCGGCAAGGTCCGCCGGCAATGGCGCGCCGCGGAAGAAGAGCCCGCGGACCCACCGGCCGCTGTGCGGAGTCGGCAGCTCGATGCCGAGCACCGACAGGAAGCAGCGGATGCCGTTGCTGGCCAGGAAGTCAGCGTCGCAGACGCTCGCCCGCAGCTCGCTGTACGGGGCCTCCGCCGCCAGCTGCACCCGCGCCACCGACAGCGCATGCTCCGGCTCCTCGAGCAGGAACCGGCCGACGCTGACCTCGTCCGGCACGGAGGTGAGGAAGTCATGCAGACGGCGCACCACACCCGCGACGTCGATGAAGGTCTCCCGCTCGATGCCCACATCGACCGACCGCTCGCCGCGGCGGTTCTCACCGTTCTCCTCCGAGCGGTACCAGAAGAACTCCCGCCTGCCGGGGCCGTGCAGGTCCAGCGTGAGCGCCCAGCCGAAGTGCTCCTCCAGGACCGCGCGGAGCTCGCCCACGGTCATCGTCGGGTCCACCGTCTGCGACCGGGTCATCCCGGCCGCCGTCACCCGGCTGAACTCACTGGTCTCCGGGTAGAGCTCCAACAGCAACGTGCGCAGCACCTCGACCGCCTCGACGCTGCCGAAGCCGGCCGCGGCCGCCAGCAGCGGCGCCCACGATGCGGCGCCGTCTCCCTCAGTCCCTATGCCGAGCAGGCCGTCAAGCTCGTCACGGGCACGCAGCAGCGCGGCGGCGACTTCCTCACGTGGCTCGATCAGCTCGGGCGCGGCCTCGGGGGCGTTGCGGTAGGCGGTCGCGGCGTTCTCCAGGAGGACAGCCAGGCGGCAAATCCGTGAAGCGTCCGGTGGCTGCGCGGTGGAATAGGCGACACCCAGCTCGCGGGTGAGCACGAAGGCAGACAGCCGAGCCGGCCAGCGCACCAGTGCGGCGACGGTGCCCAGCCCCGAGGAGTTGCCGATGCCGACGTGCCGCCGGATCCGCGGGTCGAGCGTCACCGCCTCCGGGTTGCGCGCCCGCGCGGTCGCGTCGACGAGGTCGAGGCTCACCAGCCGCCAGAGATACACGCAGAACAGGTCGATGTGGTACGGCATCGACAGTGGCCCGCCGTGCCGGGCGTAGCTCTGCCAGGCCCGGGTGCCCATGCGGCCGTTGCCGTAGTAGCCGCCGTTGCGCAGGATGTAGCCACCGTTCGCGTCGAGGAGGCTGACGGCCGGCTGCCTGCCACTCGCCAGCGCGTCGACGACCTCCTCGAAGGTGCGGGTGCCGCGGCTGGCGATGGTCCAGCCGTACACCTTGGGGTCCGTCCGCCCGCGCCACAGCCGGGCGCCGAACTCCGCGCGCTCGCGCAGGAAGCGCTCCTTGTCGATCGGCCCGTCCAGCAGGACACCGAGGAACTCCACCTGAGTGTCCCGGAAGAGACGCTGGTGTCCAAGCGGCAGCGGCGGGTAGACGAAGACGCCGAAGGACAGGTGGAGCTCCTCGGCCCGGATATCGTAGGCGAGAAAGCCGGTCCCGTCCTCGGCGACATCGCATTCGCGCAGCTCGATGCGCCACTGGTGCTTGGCCATGTGCCGCACCAGCGTCTGGGCGAAGCTCAGCTTGCTGGCGGTCATGCCGTGCAGGATCCGCGGTCGCATCACCTCGTCGGGTGAGCGCATCAGCGGTATGGCCCGGCGGACCTTTTCGCCCAGCTCCTCGGAGAGTTCGGCGAAGACCCATTGCGGAACGCGGACGCTGGCTCGCGCCGTCGTCATCGATCAGTCCTTTCCGCCAGGTACGTCTCTGCGGCCTCGAGTGAGATCACGTCGGCGTACTTGGCGTCCATGTCGAACAGGTTCACCTGGTGGGGAAGCAACGCCCGGTCGAAGACGCACTCCTCCACGACGGCGTTGCGGAAGCCGTACGCCGCCGCGTCCACGACGCTCGCGCGCACGCAGCCGCTGGTCGTGCAGCCCGCGTGGATGACGGTGTCGACGCCTTGGGCGGCCAGGTGGCCGGCCAAACCGGTGTCGTGAAAGGCGCTGGCGGCCGACTTCGCCACGACGTACTCGTCCGCGCGCGGGGCGATCTCGTCGATGATGTCGGTGCCGCGCCGAGGCGTGCCCGGCCGGTCGCCCTTGGGCGTCCCGTGGCTGTAGACCACGGGGATCCGCGCGGCGCGGGCGGCGGCCAGGAGCCGGACGATGGCAGGAACGGAGCGCCAGGCCGCCGCACCGCAACTGTCGGGATATTTCGCGATCGAGTGGAGGATGGGCTCGGGAATGTCGCCGGTGAAGTTGTACTCCACGTCGACGATGAGCAGGGCGGGTGCCGTGCCGAGCCCGAAGGCGCGGTGATAGCCGGCGCGCGCGTAGACCGCCTGCTCCTCCTCGGTGAGGTCCTGCCAGACGGTGGCGAGCGCGCCGTCGGGCGTTGCAGGAAGCGGCGGTCGGCTCACGTGGTGGCCCCCGCGCCGAGCACGGCCGGCGTCTCCTTGACCTCCTGCCAGAAGTGGCAGGCCACCATCCGGCCGGGCTCCACCTCCGTGTACGCCGGCGCCTCGGCCCTGCACTTCTCCCTGGCAAGCGGGCATCTGGGTGTGAACCGGCAGCCGGTCGGGACGTTCATCGGGCTCGGCGGCTCGCCGGTCACTGCGGCGACCGGCCGGCTGCGCTCGACCCGCGGATCGGCCACCGGCGATGACGCGAGCAGGCTCACCGTATAAGGGTGGTAGGGACGTTCGTAGAGCCGCTCGCTGTCCGCCGACTCCACCAGCAGGCCAGAGTACATCACGGCGACCCGGTCGGAGATGTGCCGCACCACGCTCAGGTCGTGGCCGATGAAGAGGTAGGACAGATCGAGTTCCCGCTGGAGCCGGCGCAGCAGGTTCAGCACCTGGGCCTGCACGCTCACGTCGAGCGCGGAGACCGCCTCGTCGCAGACGATGAACCTGGGGTTGACCGCCAGCGCCTTGGCGATGCAGACGCGCTGCCGCTGGCCACCGGACAGCTCAGAGGGCCGGCGGGACATCAGCTCACGGTTGAGCCCGACCAGTTCGAGCAGGTCGCCCACGCGCTTGCGCCGCTCCTCCCCCTTCGCCAGGCGGTGGATGATCAGCGGCTCCCCGACGGTGTCACCGATCGTCATCCGCGGGTTGAGGCTGTCGTACGGATCCTGGAAGACCGCCTGCATCCCCCGACGGAGCGGGATGAGCCGGCGCCGGCCGGCCTCGGTCACGTCCGTGCCGTCGAACCAGACCGATCCGCCGGTCGGCTTGACCAGTTGCAGGACGGCCCGTCCCGTGGTGCTCTTGCCGCAGCCGGACTCGCCCACCAGGCCGAGGGTCTCCCCCGGCGCGACGGTGAAGGACACGCCGTCCACCGCCCGGACGTCGTACCCGAGCTTGCGGTGGGCGCGGGAGCGGGACTTGTAGTGCACCTGGAGGTCTTTGACCTCCAGCAGGGGGGCCGGCGTCGCGGTCATCGGGCCTCACTTCCTTCGGCGTCGGCGGCGACCGATACCGGCTCAGCCATCCCGGCGCGTACGTCCTCGGGGTCCGCCCAGCACGCCGCGGTGTGGCGCGCCGGTGAGACGGGCGCCGGCGCCTCGGTCGTACAGCGGTCCATCACGTGCCGGCAGCGATCGGCGAACGGGCAGCCGGCGGGCAGCGCCAGCAGCGACGGAGGCCTGCCCTCGATCGAGACCAGCTCCTGAGATCGGGGGGTGTCCATTCGCGGGATCGCGCCGAGCAGGCCGACCGTGTAGGGATGCCGGGCTGTGTAGAAGATCTCCTCCACGTCGCCGATCTCGACGATCCGGCCGGCGTACATCACCGCCACCCGGTCGGCGAGGCCGGCCACCACGCCCATGCTGTGCGTGATCACCACCATGGCCGTGCCCAGCTTGGCCGTGACCCGCTTGAGCAGGCGCAGGACCTGCGCCTGCGTCGTCACGTCGAGCGCGGTCGTCGCCTCGTCGGCGATGAGCAGCTTCGGGTCGCAGCTCAGGGCCAGCGCGATCATGACTCGCTGGCGAAGCCCGCCGGAGAGCTGGTGCGGGTAGCTCTTGAGCCGCGCGGCCGGATCGGGGATCTCGACCAGGCCGAGCAGCTCGACGGCACGCGCGTCCGCGGCGCGGCGTGACACTCCGGTGTGCTGCCGGATCACCTCGCGCAGTTGCGCGCCGATGGTGAGGGTCGGGTTGAGCGTGGTCATGGGGTTCTGGAAGACCAGCGCGATCTCGTCGCCGCGAAGCGCGCGCAACTGGCGCTCCGACAGCCGCAGCAGGTCGCGCTGCTCGAACAGGACTTGTCCGGCGATGATCCGGCCGTTGGTCCGCGGCAGCAGCCCCATGATCGCGAAGGCGGTGGCGCTCTTGCCGCTGCCGGACTCCCCGACAAGGGCCAGCACCTCGCCGGCCCGTACGGAGAACGAGACGCCGTTGAGTGCGTGGACCGGCCCGCGGGGCGAGTCATAGACAGCCTGGAGGTCGCACACCTCCAGCAGAGGCGCCTCGACGTCAGTTCCCATCGCCGGTTCCTCCACTCTTGCTGACGACGTTCATGCTCGGATCAGGTGCCGAGTCCGCACGCGCGGTCACCACGGCCGGGCCGGGAACGGGTGCGCAATAGTCCGGCGCCGCCGCCGGGGCGGTGACCGGCGTACGCGTGGGCCGGATCCGGGTGCGACGCGCCGCCTTCGGATCGAACAGGTCGCGCAGGCCGTCGCCGATCAGGTTGAAGCTCAGCATCGCGACGAAGATGAAGCAGCCCGGGATCACCGACATCAGCGGCAGGTTGCCCAGGAAGGGATAGCCGTCGCGGAGCATGCCGCCCCAATCGGGCTCGGGGGCGGGCAGACCCAGCCCGAGAAAGCTCAGGCTGGCCCCGGTGAAGATCGCCATGCCGCCGGTCAACGCCGCCTGCACCACGGTCACTTCGAGCACGTTCGGCAGCAGGTGCCGCAGCAGCACGCGCCGGGTCGAGGCCCCGGACACCTTCACCGAGGCGATGAAGTCCCGCTCTCGCAGGCTCAGCACCTGGCCTCGGACGACTCGGGCGAACTTGGGCACGTTCACCACGGCGATCGCGGTGGCCACGGTCCAGAAGCTCGGCCCGAGCGCGTACGTGATCGCGAGGGCCAACACCAGCTCCGGGAAGACGATCACACCGTCCATGACGCGCATGCTGACCGCGTCCACCCATCCCCCGGTGTAACCCGACAGCAGGCCGAGCAGGACACCGATGACCATGGCGATCAGCACCGAGATCACGGCCACGGCGAGCACCAGGCGGCCGCCGTACAGGCTACGGCTGAGCACATCGCGGCCCAGCTGGTCGGTGCCGAAGAGGTAGCCGCCGCCGGGCGGCTTGAGCACGTCCTGCAGGTGCTGGTCGAGCGGTCCGAAACCGGCGAACAGCGGTGCGCCCAGCACCAACACGATCAGGACACCGAGGAGGACCAGGCCGAACGTCAGCCGCGGGTAGCCGACCAGCATCGTCCAGACGCGACGGCCCCCCGTGGCCTCCGGCCGGATGGCGGCCGGGGAAGTGGTTGTGGTCATGTCAGCTCACCTTGATCCTTGGGTCGAGAGCTCCGTAGACCAGGTCGACCAGCAGATTGACCACGACCACGCCCACGGTGATGACGAGGATCAGGCCCTGCAGCATCGGGAAGTCCTTGCCAAGAATCGAGTTGGTCAGCAGGGTGCCCACGCCCGGCAGCGAGAAGATGCTCTCGGTGACGACCGCGCCACCGACCAGCCCCGCGGCGTTGAGCCCGACGACGGTGACCATGGGGATCATCGTGTTCTTCATGGCGTGGCGCACCACGACCCGGCCCGGGTCGAGCCCGCTCGCGTGCGCCCGCAGGACGTAGTCCTCCGAAAGCACGCTGAGCATCAGCGCCCTGGCGTAGCGGGCGAAGGTCCCGATGTAGGCCATGGAGAGTGTCAACGCCGGCAGCGCCATGAGCTTCAGGTTGCCGAGCGGATCCTGCGAGAACGGCACGTACCCGCTGCTCGGCAGCAGCCGCAGCTTCAGCGCGAAGAAGTAGACCAGCAGGATTCCCAGGAAGAAGTTGGGCAGCGACAGGGCCAGCACCGAGATGCCGGAGGCGACCGTGTCGACCCACCGGCCGCGCACCAGCGCGGCCACGACCCCGAGCAGCGTGCCCAGCACCAGTGCGATGACCAGCGAGAGCACCATCAGCTCGAGCGTGACCGGGATCCGCTGCGCGATCGCCTCACCGACACCGATCGGGGTACGGAACGACCGGCCGAGGTCGCCCTGCACCAGCTTGCCAAGCCAGTCGAAGTACTGGACCACCAGTGGCTGGTCCAGGCCGAGTTCGTGGGTCATCTGCCGCAGCTGCTCGGGCGTCGCCGAAGAGCTCTGACCCCCCATGATCGTCTGTACGGGGTCGGGGAACAGCACCCGGGTGACGATGAAGATCAGCAGGCTGACTACCACCATCACCAGGAGCGCCGCTCCCACCCGCTTGGCTACGTACCAGGTCACAACCGACTGCTCCTCCGGCCTTCCGCAGTGTCCTCTGACCGTCCGGCGGTCACTGGCTGATCCACAGTTCCCGCAGGCGGTAGATCGCGTCGGGGTACAGCGTCACGCCCCCGACCTTGTTGCCGAAGGGGACGATGTCGTCGGGCCAGACGACCCACACGTACGGCGCGTCCTTCTCGACAAGCTTCTGGATCTGCTGGTAGATCTTGGCGGCCTCCGCCGTGTCCGAGATGCCGGCGGCCTGGTCCAGCAGGCGATCGACCTCGGGATTGCTGTATCCCGTGGTGTTCTGGCTGCCTTTGCTGTGGAAGAGGATCCGCAGCAGACCGTCCGGATCGGCGCGCTGCGTCCACTTCGTCAGCGACCAGTTGAGCTTGTCCTCGACCACCTCGTTGTAGTAGTCGCTGCCGGGCACCGTGCCGACCTTCACGTTGAGGCCGATCTTGGAATAGTCGCCCTGGAGCAGCTGAACGATCGTCTGGTAGTCGGAGTCGCTGCTGTTGACGTAGTTCACCGTCATACCCTGGGCGCCCGCCTGCTGGACGAGCTGCTTGGCCTTGTTCAGGTCATAGCTGTAGAGCGGTGTGGTGTCGCTCGTCGAATAGGCCCAGCCGATGCCGGTGGGGCCGGTGGCGACGCGGGCCTTGCCCTGGAAGATCGCACCCTTCACGCCCTCGCGGTTGGTGGCGTAGGCGATGGCCTGCCGTAGCTCTGGCTTGTCGAACGGCGGCTTGTCGCAGTCCATCTGCAGCGCGTACCAGCTACCGCTGGGCGCCTGCTTAATCGTCACAGAGGGGTCGCTCTGGATCGTGACGGCGAGCTGCGGCGTGATCGCATCGGTGATGTGGGCCTCACCGGTGCGCAGCATCGTCAGCTGGACCTGCTGCTCCGGCGTGTGCCTGAAGGTAATCGAGTCGAGGTGGACCTTGTCGGGAGCCCAGTAGTCCTTGAACCGCTGCAGCTTCAACTCGCTGTCCTGGGTGAAGCTGACGAACTGGAACGGGCCGGTTCCGACGGGGTGGACGCCGTAGTCCTGGCCGTACTTCTCGACGGCCGTCGGCGACACCATGAAGCCGGGGCGCTCGCCCAGCGCGGCGAGCAGCGGCCGCCAGGCTGTGTCCAACTGCAACTCGACGGTCGCGTCATCGACCACCTTGACCGCGTTGAGGGGCGGGGTCAGCGTGCCGCGCAAGGGGGAGTTGGTCTTCTTGTCGAGGATGCGGTCGAGGTTCCACTTGACGGCGTCGGCGCCGAACGGCGTGCCGTCGTGGAACTTCACGCCCTTACGGAGATGCAGGGTCAGGACCTTGCCGTCCTTGCTGGTCTCCCACTTCTCGGCGAGCTCCGGGACGATGTTGAAGTCCTTGTCGTACCCGACCAGGGTGTTGTACATCGCGTAGTAGGCGAACCGCTCGCTGACGTTCTGTGAGAACGCGGGGTCGAGCGTCGTGATGTCCATGCTCGTCGCGAAGACGAGGTTCCCACCGGAGGTCGGCGTACCGGTCGCGCCGCCCGGGCTCGTACCCAGATTTCCACCGGTCGCGGTGCCGGTGCCACCGCCGCATGCGGCTATCAGCAGACCCAGCGCGGAGACGCCACCGGCCTGCAGCAGGACTCGCCGGCTCATCGCGTTCTCCAACATCGGTGCCTGCCGACCCCCGTTCTGACGTTCCACTGGACTTCACCTTTCGACGAACATGCGTGTGAGTTGGACGTGCTGCGGCGATCTGTGTCAATCGCCGCTCGTGGTCGCGGGGCGGGACGGCGGAACCGGGGAGTCCCCCTGCGGATGGAGAAAGTCGCGGATGGTGGTCGCGACGACATCAGGAGCCTCTTCGAGGATGGCGTGCTTGACGCCCTCGACGATCATCAGGCGCGAGCCGGGAATCCGGTCGTGCATCGCCTCGGCCATCGCGGGCGGCGAGCCGACGTCCAGGCTGCCGGTCATGACCAGCGTCGGGGCGGTGATGCGGTGCAGTTCGTCGATGAGGTCGGTGGTGGCCAGCACCCGGAAGGCCGCGGTGTAAGCGGCCGGGTCGTTGCGGACGAACCTCTCCAGATGCGCCCGGACCACCTCGGGATGCCTGGCCCGGAAGTCGTCGGTGTACCACCGCGCCCCACCGTCGGCGACGAGCGCAGGCCCGCCGTCCTCGACGGCGCGCAGGCGTTCGAGCGCCGCCGCGCGCTGCTCCTCGGTCCGGCCGGCCACAGCGCTGAGGATGACGAGCTTCTCAACCACGTCGGGGTGACGCAGCGCGACGGCCTGCGCGATCAGCCCGCCGAGCGAGAAGCCGACGACGTTTGCCCGCTCGATGCCCAGCTCGGACATCAGCCGCATGTGGTCGGCGACGAAGTCCGCGATGTCGTACGGGCCGGGCGGCTTCATCGAGGCGCCATGGCCGCGCAGGTCGTAGCGGACGACGGTGCCGTTCGCGGCCAGCGGCGCGACGACCGGGTCCCATCGCGTCAGGTCGGAGCCGACGCCGTGGATCAGCATCGTCGGCGTTACCGCATCCGGCGGGCCGTCCACGACGGCATGCAGCGTGGTCACCGGACGCATCCCCGACGTCGGTTCTCGTGCCAACAAATGCACGCGTTCATTGGAGGAGTCCCTACTTCTCGATGAGGTCGAGTCAGTCGCCCGGCCGGGTCAGCGGCCGAGCACTTGGGGTCACCGGCTGGCCGAGTCCTCGACCACATGACCAAGTCAAGGGGAACCAGTCTGTCGTTAGCTATCTGACAGGTCAATAGCCGACTTCCAGGAAGACATCAGCTTGTTACGCGTTAGTCCGAAAAGTGCGGTAGTCGAGCAGGCGGCAGCCGAGCCTGACCGGCCCCGACTGGCGGACAGTGGCCGGCCAGGGCAGTTCAAGCTGCGGGTTCGCGGGTGATGCTGTGGATGAGGACGGCGTGCCGCGGGTTGTGGCCGCCGCTTGGGGGCGAGCCTTATCCGGAGACAGTGCGGGCCGACTCTCCGGTCGCACAGGGTGGTTTTCGGACGATCCGGGCGCATTTAGGGCGCGCGAAAAAGCGACACCTAAGACTGACAGCAGGTGCCAGACATGGCCCGCATCCGAGGGATCGCCACGCGGAGTGACGCCCGTCGGCGGCGTCACCTCCGCGGGAGGGCGCTTCGCGCGGGTGGCGATTCGCCGCTCGCGTTCACGTCCGGCCGGGACGGTCAGTTGCGGTAGTCGGGTGCGACGCGGTCGAGCAGTCGCAGCAACGCCGACCAGAGCAAGTCGTTGCCAATCTCGTCGGGGTAGTCGACCTGCGCCTCGCCCGAGAACTGGCGTGCGGTGTAGTCCGCCACCTCTGGGGAGGGCAGGCGGAGGGTGCCGGCGCTCGTCGCGCTCACCTGGATCTCGCAGGCGCGGTTCAGATAGAACATGCGGGTGAAGGCCTGTCGCGGGGTCTCGCCGACCGTCAGCAGGCCATGGTTGCGAAGGATCATGACAGGATGGTCGCGGAGGTTGGCGACCAGTCGCCGCTGCTCGTCCTTGTTGAGCGCGATGCCCTCGTAGTCGTGGTAGCCGACCCGGTTGTAGAACTCCATGCTCATCTGGTTGACCGGGAGCAGCCCCTCCTCCGTCGCCGCCACTGCGCATCCGGCGCGTGTGTGGGTGTGCAGCACTGCGTGCGCGTCCGGACGGGCCGCGTGGATGGCCGAGTGGATAACGAAGCCCGCCGGGTTGACGGCGTACGGCGTCGGCTCGACGATCCGGCCCTCCAGGTCCACAACCACCAGCGAGGAGGCGGTGATCTCCTCGAACAACAGCCCGTACGGGTTGATGAGGAAACGCGGTACGGACCCCGGCAAGCGGGCGGAGATATGCGTGAAAATCAGGTCGGTCATCCCGAAGTGGGCGACGAGCCGATAGACGGCGGCGAGCTCCTCTCTCAACTCCGCCTCAGTCTCAGTTGCCGACATCTCTGTCACCTGTGCCGTGACCTCGCTCATAGCCCCTCCTGGGTTCCGCTCCGCTAATGCCCGTACCGTCCGCGCAGGCCGGCCGGGTCGCCCGGATCATATGACCTGTCATGCAGCAGACAGTAGAGAGCAGCCCCCCCTGTCTGTCAGATGTGTGGCAATATTGCGCTGTGCGTTTCTCCGGTACTGCTGTCGCCCGTCCGCCTGCCCTGATCCGCGATCAGGTCGCCGCGCAGATCCGTGAGGCGATCACTGACCTGCGGCTCATGCCCGGCCAAGTGCTTATCGAGCGGGAGCTGTGCGAGGCCACGACGGCGAGCCGGGCGACCGTGCGTGAGGCGCTACGCCAGCTCGAGTCAGAGGGCCTCGTCCACTCGACCAACGGCCGCGGCACTGTGGTGGCCACCCTCTCGGTCGAGGACGCCCGGCAGATCTACGAGGTACGCTCCGCACTGGAGGGCATGGCTGGCCGGCTCTTCGCCATCCGGGCCACCGAGGCCGAACGGCGGGCACTGCGGGCGGCGCTGATCCGGCTCGAGGAGTCCTTGGAGGACAACCGTCAGTTGGCCATCGCGAAGACCGAGCTCTACAAGGTCCTCGTGAGCGGGGCGAAGAACACCGAGTTGGAGCAGATTCTCGACTCCATCAACCGCAGGGTGACGCTGGTCCGCATGGTCTCGCTGTCCAAGCCTGGCCGGCCGCAGGAGTCGCTGGCGGAGGTGCAGGCGATCTGTGAGGCGGCGGTGTCCGGTGACGCCACCCGCACCGAGGAGTTGTGCCGTCAGCACGTCGAGCACGCCGCGGAAGCCGCGCTTCCCCGCCTTGAGGAAGCCGGCAGCCTCGAACTCTAGGGGGACCGAGCGTGACCGGCACCAGTCTCTGACGCCGATCTCGTCGAGGTGCTCCTCCAACGCGCGCGCAGTACGACGACCTGCGCCCCAGGTCGGTGAGGGCGTACTCCGCGCGCAGCGGCACGGCCGGAGATGGCCGCGACGGGGCGGTCCCGGGAGATCACCATAGGCCGGGAGTTCTACTCGCAGAACTACGTGCGTTCTCGCTCCCGGCGAGGCCGCCATCCGCGATGAGCACTACGGCGGGCCACGTCCGGCACCCCGGCGGGCCGCCCGGGCGCGATACGGGCAAGTACACCTGGAAGTCGCCACCGACGCTGGGAGAATGGGCCTACGGGCGGAACTTCGCCGGGATCGTCTGGGACAAGGATCTGGTCAACGGAATCAATCCGGGCTTTCTCGAACTGGTTGACTCTCACGGTGCGACCAGCGCCGACGGCGGAACCTTCGAGGGAGTGAAGACGACCCTCCACAGCGGCACCGTGACGGTTACCAAGCTGAGTGAGAGGCAGGCCGGCATCTCCTTCGATATCGAGGAGGAGGGGGTGCACGGCGGGCGGATCACTTGGAAACCACGATGGGCCGGCTGGTCGGCGACTGCGTGGAGGCAACCGGTTCGGACGCCGCTCCGGTGTGGATGGACGAGGGTTTCCTGTTCTCTCAAGGGGTACAGCCGTGGGCCGAGCTTCCACTGTGGATCCCGGACGTGCCGGACACCGCCGGTTTCCGGGCCGTGTCCGGCGCATCGGCGAAAGCGGCAGGACTGCGCACCCGCCCGTTCGGCGACTCTGTCCGGGACACCTGGGAGTGGTTGCAGTCAGGCGGCGTTCCAGACCGCGCCCGGCACCCCGCCACTCGGCCTCGCCGGCGAGAAGGAGCAGCAGGTGCTGGCCGCGTGGGATTCCAGCGCCGGATCGTCCTGGCAGTAGGCGGGCGGGGACGGCGAGGTCTCCGACAGGGCGATTCTTCCTGGTCAGGAACCGGCTGTCGGAAACCCCGCCGTCCATCCGTCAACGGGGGTGCCGTGACCTTGTTCAGGTGGTTGGCGTGGCGCCCTTCTCTACACGCCTAGTCCTGGGTCTCGGGTATGTCGTCGTACCGGACGGGGTTGATCTGGTTCACCGCACCGGTGCCCACGGCCTCGATGATGCCGTCGAGTCCGTTCGCGACCGTCTGAACCAGTTGCCCGCGCTGCTTGGCACCCCAGGTCTGGGTCTGTCCTCGCACCTCGAACAGCACGGTGCCGGAGCCGTTGAGCGCGAACGAGCCGAGCCCGGTACCGGGCAGGTCGATGTCCTGCGGGTAGAGGGTCAACGATCCGAACGGGGACTGGCCGCGGACCGACAGGGCGTCGTACGCCGCCAGGGTCAGCTGCTTGGAGTAGTCGAGCCGGTAGCCGCGGTTGTACTCCTGGTGGTTCTCCACGTCGACGAACTTGCCCGACACCGACATGGTCACCTGGTTCTCACCGCTCTCGTCGAGGTCGCAGGGGCCCTGGTGGTGCAGGTCGACGTAAGTGTCGACGGCGCCGAACTCCGTCTTCAGCGACTTGTACAGGTCCCTGATGGCCTGCGACTCAGGATGGATGTACCAGCCCGCCTCGGATGAGGAGCCGGGGAAGTCTTCGGCTCGCGGCACGTAGTTCAGGTCCGGGTGATAGTCCCGGTTGACGTCGAAGCCCGGGCGCGTCGCGTAGTCGTCTCCCGACCGCGGCTGGGTGTAGTAGTTCCACGCCGGCTGCGCCCCAGCCAGCTGCGGGAAGTCCGCGACGACCTCGGCCCAGGTGCGGTCGTTGCCACGCCGGTCGAGTTCCGCGGCGTCGGGGTTCATCTTGGGTACGGCGACCAGCGTGACCTGCGAGCGCAGGCGCTCGGCCTCCGGTGTGCCGGCCGTCATGCCACGCAGCAGGGAGAGCACGGCGTCGGTGCCGGTCTTCTCGTTGCCGTGGATCTCGCTGGTGATCAGCACGACCTTGGGGCCGGTGCCGGTCCGCGCGGCCCAGATCTCACGTCCGCGGTTCGACGTGCCGATCTGTGTCACGTCAAGGACGTCCGAGCGCTGCGACTGGAGCCGCTGGAGCTCTTGGCGCAGCTCGGCGTGGCTCGTCCATGCGGATGCGCCGGTGTCCCCGGTGGAGGTACCGCAGTGCGCGTTCGCGGGCTGGGCGGTGGCGGGCGACGCTAACGGCAGGCTCACGCCTACCAGGGCCGCCACTGCCAGGCCAACTCCGGCCAGCTTCGGCGCCATGGCGCCGTACGTGGTTCGATTCTTCTTCGTCATGGCGTTCGTCACTCCTCGTCGTCCTGGTCGATCGGTTCGCCGCGGTCCGGGATGGTGTCAGCCGTCGCCGGGTCGACGGTGGCGAGGCTGCCGTCGGCGGCGGCCTGGAGCAGCGCGGTCATGGAGGCGTAGGCCGTGCGGATGAGGTAGCCGCCGGACTTCTGCCCGACGTCGCCGCGCAGCTCGATCAGCAGGCTCGCGCTGCCCTGCAGGCCGAAGGAGTTGCGCGCGATGCCCGCGAGTGAGTCGCCGGGGTAGAGGCTGACGTTGGCGAAGCCGTAATCCTCCAGTGAGGCGTACACCAGGCCCGCGACCCGCTTGCTGTCGGCGAGGACCTGCGGCGTCACCCCGGAGTTGGTGGGCCACAGGATCGAGGCGGTCGCCAGGGAACCGTCAGGCTGGCGGTAGCTGCCCTGGTGGTGGTAGTCGACGGTGATGTCCGGCTGCCACGAGCGCACCATCCGCTGGATCGCGGCCGACTCCGGCACGGGGTTGGCCTCGGGGGACATCGCCGGGTCGTGGTAGCGGTTGATGTCGAATCCCACTCCGGTACGGCAGAAGGCGCCGGAGCAGTCGGGGTCCACGTTCTGCCGCTGGAACCGCTCGGTGCCGTCGGGATTCGCGCGTACGACCACCCGAAGCGTCACGTCGTCGAGCACGTCGCCGGCCCACGTGGCCTGTGAGGTGCCGATGCGTTGCAGGAGTTGCAGGGCCGCTTCCGTGCCCAGCGGCTCGTTGCCGTGCTGCTGCGTGATGTAGAGCACCTTGGCCGGGCCGGTGCCGACCGTCGCGGCCCAGATGTCACGGCCCTCGTGCGTCCGCCCGATCGACTCCACGTCGACCGCGCCCTTGGAGCGCTTCTCCAGGCGGTGCAGCGCGGTGGTGAGCTCGTCGTAGGTGTGCAGGCGCTGGAGTGAGACCTGCTGCGAGTCCTGGACCCATGGACCCCCCGGCGTCGTGGGATCGGCGGACGCCGTGGCCGTCCCCGAGAGGGTGAGGCCCAGGACGGCGGCCAGAACAACTGCTGCTCGTCGGTTTGCGAACAAAGACAATCTCCTTTTTCGCTGTATGTCTGTGGAGGCGAAAACGGCTTCAGGGCGCACTTCACCACTTGAAGTCACAAGATTTCGGCGCATGAGAAACCCCGATCCCGGTGCGGGATGATGGACACGCCGACTAGAAATCTCCCTCAGGGAGTGAGGGGAAGGGGCTAATGAACGAACACTGCCTGCTCCTCGCGCCGGTGCCGCCGATGGCCGCTGAATGGATATGGACCGTGGGCATCGGGGTCACCCCGGCAATGCGACGCCGAATAAATCGTCCTTTCCTCATGCTCGCTACAACACGACCGGCACGGGTCGCCATGACTCTTGTAACAAACCCAAACGAGCATGACAAGTGTCACGTTCTGTGTCCAAATCGTGCCATACCGCCACCTTCGGGACGACTCGGAGGCGTGCCGCCGGGCGTACGCACAGATTAAACAGCACGTCCGGGCCATGATCGACCCTGGCCGATGCCCCAACGCCGCTCGGCTCGGGGGCGCCGCGTGTGGCAATAACGGTCGTAACAAATATTATTTCGGACATGCCTTAATCGCCGACCAGTGCCGGCGCACCACAGCCCGCCGAGACCACGGATTCACACGAAACCCACAGCATTCCAGTCTTGTTCTGGGCAGATCACCGTGAAAACGTCGCTGGTGAATTTCCCTCCAGGGACGTAGGCATCCCGTGGTGGGCCATGGCTGAGTTATGCGAGGAGCAGTACGTGCATCTGCGCAGGCGGTTCCCAGGAAAAGCCGGAGGAAACGTGGAAAGCCCGTTACCGAGACTCTTCAGTGGCCGGATGAGCACGGTGGTCGCCACCGTCGCGATGACTTTGGCCGCGTCGATCGTCGCCATCCCGCCCGCGAGTGCGCTGGACGAGGAAGGACCGGGAAACTGCAAGACCCAGGACGACCCCTCCTGGTCTGGCTGGTCCAACCACGAGCAGGTCGGCGAAGCGCTGGCGCAGATAGAGCAAACCAGCGGTGGACGCGTCGACGTGGAGGTCGTGGGCCACTCCTCACAAGGCCGGCCACTGTGGGCGGCCCGCGTCGGGACCGGTGACCGTGTCCTGATGGTGACGTCGGCGATCCACGGCAACGAGCGCACCGGGACCGAGGCGCTGCTGGCCATCCTCAAGGACCTCGGCAGCGGCGGCGACGCGCAGACCAGGCAGATGCTCGAGGACATCACGCTCGTCGCGATGCCGATGGTCAACCCCGACGGCGGCGAGCTGAACCGGCGCATCAACGTGCTGTCGTGGGCCGACACGGTGGCCGCGTTCCCGCAACTGCAAGGCGCTCCCGAGGCCTGGTATCACAGCGTGCGCGGCGACGGGATCGACCTCCCGGGCTACGACCTCAACCGGGACTTCAACCCCGATCTCGACTACGTGCCGCAGGCTGCGGATCTGCCCGGCGAGGACACCGACGCCGGATTCTTCCTGGCTCCGGAGTCGCGCGCGATCCGCGATGTGTACGTCGACCTGCGCCAGGAAAAGGGCGCCGTAGACGCCTACATCGACCTGCACCACATGGGACCGTGCGATCGCCTGACCGGCGGATCCCAGGACGGCGACCTCATCACCTTCTCACTGGACTACCCGCCCCTCGGCGTCCAGGACGGCGCCGCCTACAAGGCGGAATGGCCGGCACTGGATCAGGACAAGTCACGCCGTTACGCGCTTTCGGTCTACAACGGGCTGATCGAAAAGTACGGCGCGCAGTCGCCGCTCGCAGCCGTCGGCCGCTACTTCCACCCGGACACACGCGAGTACGCCGGCCAAGGCCGATCGGCGTTCGCCCTGAACGGCACCGGCACAGTCCTGTTCGAAGTGCGCGGCCAGCAGGACGATCTGGGCCAGAAGCAGAAGGGCATGTTCGTCAACTCGGTACGAACCGGGATCGAGTCACTGATGACCGGACTGGCCACCGGCAGCGTCGACACTCTGGACGGTGACGACTTCTTCGGCCTGCCCGACTACGGCTGGGACACCACCGCCGACTGACCCTTCCGGACTGACAACCACGCAGCCGCAGGACGCAGCGTTCTGCGGCTGCCGCCTCCGCCGCTCTTTCGTACAACGCGGCCGAACCGGCCGGCGATCCTGGCCATCAGCCACCCGATCCTGAGGCTGTGGATCGGGAGCACCGCGCAAAGCCGGTCACGACCGCATGGGCCGCACCATGCGGCTTCTCGCCAGGGACGCGCTGGAGCCGGTAGAAGCCCGCGTGCCCGCGCTCCCTGTCCTCCTCGGTCTCCACCTCCCAGCCGTCGGCGAAGCGGGCGGCGATCTCCCCTTTCGCGATGCCCGCCGGCTTGGGCCACGGACCCCTGCTCCGCCAGGCGGAGCGCCGCCAAGGGGACGACCTCGCTCGGTTTGACCACCACCGTGCAGCCCACGGCCAGCGCGGGGGCGGTCTTGGCGGCGATCTCCTGAAGCGGGAAGTTCCAGGGTGTGATGGCGCCGACGACGCCTGCCGGCTCGCGTACGACCAGTGTGTTCGCCGCCGCGCCCGGCGGGTGGGAGGGGACGGAGAGGCCCTCGGCCAGTTCCGCGGCCATCATGAAGATCTCGGCGGGGGCGCTCACCTGCGCCTCGCGGGCCATCGCCCGCGGCATGCCGAGGTCGGCCACGATGAGCTCGGTCAGCTCGTCGGCGTGGGCGGCGACGAGCCGGCCGATCTCGCGGACGTATCCGAGCCGCTCCCGCTCGGGGGTGCGCGACCAGCGGGGGAAGGCGCGCGCCGCCGCACGGACGGCCCGGTCGACGTCCTCGGCGTCACCCAGGCGGATGGCTCCGATGGCCTGCTCCGTGGTGGGGTCGAGGACGTCGAGCGCTTCCGTGCCGTGCGGGGCCACCCAGGCGCCGTCGATGTAGAGGCCCTTCATGGCCCTGCCACCGTGACCGGCAGGCTGCCACATCTCCCGCGACGCCACCCGCACTCTCACCGCCCTGGACCTCGCATGATCGAGAAACAGGACATAACTCCACTACGCCGGAGCCCTGCCATCCTGCCCCGTCATGGCGCTCTGGTCGGCGAGGGTCATCGTCACCGTCTCAGTCGTCCCGTCTCGCCCTACTTCGTATCAAAAGGGATCGTACGTCCCATTTGTCACAGCAGTCTGGAAGAGAGGGCCACGCGAGCAGCGCCCGGTAACCGACGGCGACACCCCGAAGATCGAGATGTCCATCCGCATGGTGTCGATCGACACCCCGGAAAGCGAGTTCGGCGGCAGCCCGCCCACCGCCCAGGCCACGCTCGAGCGGGCCAAGGCCCGCCTGCAAGACGGCACCTACAACGCCCTGCCGCAGGACCTGCGCGACTACCTCATCGCGCACATCACCCCCGATGCCGCGCAGCGGCACCTGAGCGCCGGCAAGCTGGCCGCCGAAGCACACAAGAGCATGGTGAACACCCGGCTGAGCCGGCCCGACGGCTCACAGCGCAAGCTGGCGGTGATCGCCACCGGCGAGCTCGTGGAGGGCAACGGCCGGCTGCTGGCCTACACCGCGCCGTGGTTCTCCGGCACCGCCTCCGACCCGCTGCCGCCGCGCGAGCACCCCGACCGGCGCACCTTCAACCTCGACATGGTCGCGCTCGGCTGGGCCGCCACCTTCATCATCTACCCCTCCATCCCACGCCCCGCCGACCTGAACCTGCTCCTGGCCGAAGCCGAGGCCGCCTGGCAGGAACAGCGCGGAGCCTGGGCACAGTTCGGCTCCGACCTGCTGCTGGGCTATGAGTACCGCGCCTGCATCAAACTCGGCGCCGCGACCTGGACGACCCCGCGGACGCCATCGCAGGTGCCTACCAGCGGGTGTGCGTGGACCTGCGGACCCTGACCGAGGTCGGCCTGTTCGGCTACCACCAGGTCCCACCCGCCCAGCGACTGTGGATCTGGGCCACCGACCTGGAACAGGCACGCAAAGACCTGCCTCTCGTCTGACCTGCGTCAGGCGAAGGCGAGCCAGTCGGTCGTTGACCTGTTTGGGGCTACCGCCGTGCGAGCGTGACTTACCGTACGGGAATGCCGAGTTCGCGGCCGAGGTAGAAGCCTTCCCGCTCCTCCAGGACGTAAGGGGCCATGGTCGCACGCCGAGATGTCTCGGCCTTGGAAGCCCGCCAGGAGTCGCACGCCTCCTTGGTGTCCCAGAACGACACCCCGGTGATTTCCTGCCCGTCCTCGGACCAGTACGCATAGGCGTGGTGCAGGCCCTCCGGATACGGGTCCGGGCGCCATGCCCGTTCGAACTCCTCCAACGCACCCGGCTTGATGCGGCGCGTCGTCACCCAGACGAAGTGCTCCCTCATCGCAGCCTCCCCCGCGACACCGATTCGGCTTGATGGCGCTCCCTACCACCATAGGTCCGTGGCACTTGGCTTCCGTTCCCCGGGTCATGGCCGCTCGCCGTCGCACGGCCGGGCGGGTTAGTGGCACGCAGCATATGCTCACCGGTGAGCGGCAAGGTCAACGGCGAGGTCGAGGACGACGTTAGCGGGGTAGCGAACGAGCCGGTCAGCGCCAGCGAGATCGAGATGGGTCGTGACCAAGTTCGGTACAGCCACCACACGCAACCCGGCCGTCTTCGCCGCGGCGATGCCGTGCGGGCTGTCCTCGATCGCGACGACAGCGCAGGGGTCCACCTGCAGTCGGGCGAGCGCGGCCAGGTACACGTCAGGGGCTGGTTTACGGGCTATGCCGCGGGCGGTGACCACCGTCTCGATCAGGTGGGTCAGGCCGAGCCGGTCCAAGTTGTCCAGGTCAGGGCGTGCACCGAGTAGGCGACGCCCTCCTCGCGCAGCTTCGTGAGGCCCTTTGCCGCGGTATTCGACCTGGACAAGGACGTCGTCGAACGGTAGCGGTCGACACCCTGAAGGACAACGGGGCCCTGCCCCTTCGTGGCGCCGGGGCTCGTTTCCTGCTTTCATCGGCCAGAAGCCAGAGACATCTACTCGACGCATCTGCGTGACTACAGTGGGCGCTCTTCGGCTGCATGAGTGCGCGCGCCTTCGAGATCTCGGAAGGCGCGCGCACTCATGCGAGGAGGACACAGGCACCGGGCCCTCCCCTTATCGATCCCTTAGCTCACCCGCATCCGTAAGGCAACCGGGGGACTGTAAGCACTTGTGTTTGCTGACAAGTGCTTACCATTGTGCCCACGTTCAACGTCGTAATGCTGGTGTGGAATGTTTTGCTCGCCTCTCCGGCCTAATCCGGATGGCGGCGAACGCTGCCGAACGTCGGCGAACACGTCCGCATGCCGCCGACCTGCGGCGACAGGATGGCGAAGCGCGCCCTGGCGCTCGCGAACGGTTCCGTACGACACGGCAGGCATATCCAGAGATCGGTGCTTTGCCCACACCAGACGTTTCATGCGGTGTTCATGGGAGTGATGCGCCATCATGTTCAACATCCCGCACCGATCAGGCACTCCCAGAGCGGGAAAAGGTGCGCTTTACCGACTCACCCGCATCCATTCCCCACAGAAAAGGCACAAAGTGGACAATTGCATTTCGGTCCCCGCCCCCGGGGCGCGCACGTCGATCGTCATCATCGTGGTCGTCCTGACCGCCGCCGCCTGGCTCCTGCTCACGTCGGGGACCGACGTGGAGAGCATGGCGGTCCTGCTCGGCGCCATCACCGCCTCGGTCGCGGGCATCGCACGCTTCGTGCGCGGCCCCGGCCCTCGGGACGGCAAGGAGGCCCAGTAGGTGGGCGCGACGAACACCATCTATCCACCCGATCTCCAGACAGGGCCGATAGACCTCACCGCTGCGCAGAGGGAGGGACGCTACGTCGTGCCTCTGCACAACACTCCGCACGTCCAGCCGCACAAGGACTTCGCGGTCCTGGCGATGGCCACGCTGGAAGAGCGTGGCTTCCCCGCCAACTGCTCGGACCCTGGGCAGTGGCGGCAGGTCGTGGACGCACTCTCCAATCCTGCGGCCCAGACCTTCCCGCTCTTGGGTCCCTTCGCTGATCTGACGGCGCGGCTTCGCGTCGGCGAGGCCAGATACCGCCAACTGGCCGACCTCTGGCATGAAGCCGCCGACGTGTACGTCAGGCGTGGCCTGTTCTATTTCAGCGGACCGCCGGTCGAGCCCGTCCGCATCGGCTCACACGTGAGAGCGCTGGCGTCGGCGCGGCAACCCGAGAAGCCAGCGGCTACCGGCGTACAGGTGACCGCGGCCCCGGCGCTGCAACCCCAAAAGCCGCCGGCCACCCAGCGTGGCCGGCGAGTTGCGGCGGCGCAGGCCGCCGCGGCCGACGCTGGAAGCATGTTCCCCTCGTTCGCCGTCGTGGACGATGTGGAGGGCTTCGAGGACCTCAAGCCGGACCCCTTGGCCGCCACCACGGTGGCGGAGTTCCTGGAGGCCATGAGGGTCTTCCGCATCTGGGCGGGCGAGGATCCGCTGGCCGAGCTGGCCCGGCGCTCGCGGGGCGCGTTCGCGACGAGCACGCTGTGCGAGACGCTCAGCGAGGCGAACACCAAACGCCTGCCGACGCTCCGCGTGGTGAAGGCCTTCATCAGGGCCTGCGGCGGCAACGACAACGATGTTCGGGCGTGGACCACGGCCTGGCGTGCGGTACGCCTGAGGGCGGCGCGAGGCGCCTCGAGTCCTCCGGTACGTCATTTGAGGGCGGCAGGTACGCCGTAGCGAGGACTTCACGCCGCACGCCGTGCCGTGATCAAGAATCGTGAACGGTTCCCGCACCTGCGGGAACTGTTCACGGGTGAGCGTGGCGAGGCTCGGCAGGCAAGTGCAGGCCGCCACCGTAGCCGTCCGCGTCGCCGGTGATCGACAGCATCCTTGGCCAGGTGACGATCTCGAACAAGTAGGCCCAGCGGCCATCCGGGTTGCTGAACTTCAGGTGTCGGTACAGGCCGTCGTCGTGCAGGACCTGCGGTCCGGAGCGCCGTGGCGCGTCTCCTGATTTGGCATCAGCGGTCGTGCGGGTGTGGGAGGCATCGCCGCTCAGACCTGTTCGAAGTGGAACGCCTTGATGAAGCAGTCGCGGGGCTGGGTGACTGCGAAGAGGATGCACTCCACGAGCGAGTGCGCTGTGAGGGCGTCCTTGGAGTCGCGCGGGGTGGTTTCCCACTCCTCGTTGAGCGGGTCGGCGTTGTCGAAGTCGGGCGGGTAGAGCGATATCACCGCGCGGCGGGCTGGGCCGAGGATGCCGCTGACCTCGCCGGGGTGCTCCACGTCGACGCTGGCGAAGCGATATCCGTTGGATTTTCCCCCGTTGCTACCGGGACCCCGAGTTCGACCGGCTGAAGGACGTGGCGAAGGCGGCGTCGCTGGGCAAGTTCAAGGAGCGGCGGCACGAGCGTTACCGACATCCCGCTTCCGGAGCCGTGGGGCTCAGATGCCGGGCAGTCGCACGGCGATCATGGCGATGTCGTCCTTGCACGGCATGGGTGGCAGGGTGAGCAGCTTGTCGCAGAAGGCCTCGAGGGGCTCGCGGGCCAGACGAGCGCCGCTGCGGCGCAGTCGTTCCAGCCCTATGTCGAGGTGCTCACCGGGCACTTCCACCAGGCCGTCGGTGTAGAACAGCAGCGTGCTGCGCGCCGGCAGCGCCGCGACGGCGCTGGTGCGCGGCAGGTCGTGGGCCACGCCCAGGATGGGGTCGGCGTCGCCTTCCAGGTAGCGAGCCCGGAGCTCGTAGGTCACCAGCAGGGGCGGTGGATGCCCGGCCACCGAGTAGTGCAGCCGCCAGTCACCGTCGTCCGGCCCTTCCAGACGGGCGAGGATGCAGGTCGCCGTGCTTTCGGGGCAGAGCGACTCGGTGGCGATGTTCAGGCGGCGCAGGATGTCGCCGGGGGGCTCGCGTCGGTCCATCGCCAGTCCTCTGAGCATGTTGCGCAACTGGCTCATCGTGACCGCTGCCGCCAGGTCGTGACCGGCCACGTCCCCGATGCTCAGGACCGTGGAGCCGTCCGGCAGGACGAAGGAGTCGTACCAGTCGCCGCCGATCTCCACGGCGGTCGCACACGCTCGGTAACGAACGGTGATCTCCAGCCCCGGCACCTGCGGTGGATCGGGGAGCAGGTAGTTCTGCAGCGCCCGGGCCACGCGTTGGGTGTGCTGGAACCGCATCGCGTTACTCAGATGGGAATGCGCGTGATCCAGCATCCGCTCCAGCAGGCCGACGTCCGCGGCGCTGAGCGGTTCGCGGCCCCCGGCGACTGTGCCGGCGCACACCACCGCCGCCACCACGCCGTCCACCATTACCGGCACCAGAGCCATACTGTTGACCCCCTCCGCGACGAAATACTCCTCCGCCCTCGGCGGCGCGGCGCCAGGCGGCGGCGCACCCGGAGGAAACGCCCTGCGGATCGGCTTCCTGGTCCTGATCACCGCGGCGAAGTCGCTGTCCGGCTCGAACCGCTCGGCACACAACGGCAGTCGCCTGCCCCGTCCTCCCCCACCGTGCTCGCCACCCGCTCGCCGAAGAAGGGCGATCCAAGCGATTCATCCTCCATCTCCGGCAGGAGATAGATGGCGCACCCATCGGCCACGGCCGGCACGATCACCTCAGCGAGGGCGCGCAGCACCTCGTCCAGGTCGGCGAGGTCGGCGGTCACGGCGGCGGCCCGCTCGAGTAGCTTCCTGCGGCGTTCCTGCTGCCACTCCTGCTCGACGTCGGCGATGGTGCCGACCCACTCGACCACCTGGCCGCCCTCAACGATGGGCACGCCGCGCGCGCGGACATGCCGGTAGGTGCCGTCTGACGCCTTCAAACGGTAGACGTGGTCCCAGAGACTCAGCTGCTCCAGCGCCTTGAGCCACTTCGCCAGAGCGGGCTCGCGGTCGTCGGGGTGTACGGCGTTCAGCCAGCCGTGACCGCGGCACTCCTCCCAACTCTGCCCGGTGTACCGCTCCCAGCCATGGCTCGGCTCGTTCGCCTTGCCCAGGGGGTCACTCACCCATACCGCCTGTGTCTCGAGCCGGACCAGACTCTGATAGCGGTGCAGGAACCTGCGCCGCTCCTCGCTGACGGATTCGATCACCCGGGCGGTCTCGACCTGGTCGGTGACATCCATGGTCATAATCAGCAGGCCTGCCTCGCCGTCCCCGAGCGAGAGTTTCGATATGCCGACCGAGGCGAAACGCTCGCGTCCCGACGGGTCTCGCTCGCCGAGTTCGAATGGGAGTTTCTCAAGGCTTACGGCCTCGCCCGTTTCCAGGACCCGGTCGAGCTGCGCGAAATATTCTTCAGGGCGAAGGTCGCGAAACGCCTCCCGAATAGGTAGCCCGAGCCGGGGCTCGCCGGCGATCTTCCGGTAGGCGTAGTTCATATAGATCAGCCGGTGATCGGAGCCGCTGGTCACGGCCACGCCCACGAGAGCAGAGTTGAAGGAGTCCAAACGTATGCCCCTGGGCAGCAAAGCTCGGCCCCTGGACAACAAAGCTTTGCCCCTGGAGAACATCTCCGAACCCATCATGGTGGTGTCCCTTCGTTGATGGTCATCAGATCGCTCTCGGGCCGTGGCGGTAGTCGTACTCGCCCCGCCGCATGTCGTCGACGGAGGTGAAGGCCGAGCCATCGACGTACTTCTCGCTCTGCGGGGTCATTCTCGTGCTGAGGTGTGCCAAGTCCTTACGGGCGAACGCGGGCGTCGTCGAGGGTCGCGACGTTGCCGATGTTCGTCCGCAGCCGTCCGTCCCGCACCCGCTGGACGATCTCACTCAGTTGGGGGCGATCGGGCACGACGACGAAGTCGATCGCCAGGCCGTCCGCGGGCCGCGCCTCCGGCGGGCCGGCGATCGTCACCAGCGTTCCTCCGGCTCGAACCAGACCCGCGGACCGCCTCCCGATGTCGCCGCCGAAGACATCGAAAACCAGATCGACTCCGCCGACGTCTTCCAGGGCGTCGTTCTCGAGGTCGACGAACTCCTGCGCGCCGAAGTCGAGCGCCGTCTGACGGCCGGCAGCGCGCCCGGTGCCGATGACGTAGGCGCCGGCCTCGCGGGCGAGCTGGGTTGCCATCGAACCGACTGCGCCGGCCGCACCGTGCACGAGGACGCTCTGCCCCGCCCGGAGGCGGCCGTGCTCGAACAGCCCCTGCCACGCGGTCAGGCCCGGCATCGCAAGGCTCGCGCCCGCCGTGAAGTCAACGTCGCCCGGCAGCGGCGCGACGTTACGCGCCTCGACGGCCACGTACTCCGCGAGGGTGCCGTCGCGAGTCCAGTCCGTGAGGCCGAACACCCGCTGGCCCACCGACAACCCCGTCGTCCCATAGCTGAGGGCGGTGACCACACCGGCCAGCTCGTGCCCGGGGATCGACGGCGTCCGGTCACGGCCGAGGCGATCCGTCCAGTTCGATGGCCACGACAGCTCACCCGGGGTGAATCCCGACGCGTGAACCTCGATGAGGACGTCGTTGCCCGCAGCCTCCGGCTCGGGACGCTCGGCCAGCGTCATCCCGGCCGTTCCCGCAGCCTGATCCGTCACCACAATCGCCTTCATCCGGCCAGTCTTTGCCTGCACGGCATGTACGGTCCAGCCAAACCGGACTAATTGGTCCAGACTTTACGGAGTCGTGTTGCCCGGCAATCAGGGAGCGCCTGGCGGTGAGATCGCAGAGGCTGGTATGCCTGAGCGGGGAATGCACACGATGACCGATGGGACGCCTCAAGGGACATCGACGGTTGACCAACTGAGACGAAATCGTCCAGATGTTGCTAGTGCCGTGACCGGAAACGATCACCGGGTTGGTGTGCGGGACGATCCTGCCGGTTCGATGGGTTGATCACGTTAGATCAACCTTTGGGAGGCAGCGTGACGCAACCGGTCAAGGTCCGCAGGGTCACGGACCAGGAAGGGCAGAAGCTGCAGCGGATCGTGCGGCGCGGCACGACCAGCACGGTCCGCTACCGGCGGGCGATGATCCTGCTGGCCTCGGCCGGCGGCAACACGGTCCCCGTCATCGCCCGGCTGGTGCAGGCCGATGAGGACACCGTGCGCGATGTGATCCACCGCTTCAACGAGATCGCGCTGGCCTGCCTGGACCCTCAGTGGGCGGGAGGCCGTCCCCGCCTGCTCAGTCCTGACGACGAAGACTTCGTCGCACAGACGGCCGCTAGGCCGTGATCACATCGCTTCGTAATCTCGGAAGTGGAGTCGAGGCTGTTCCAGCGTGAAGGGTGTCAAAACTCGGTTTCAGGTGCTGGCCTGCGGTTCATGACCAAAGCCTCGTTGGTCAGCCGGCTCGCTGGTATTCGCTGATGAGCCCGCCGAGGACGTGGCGGCGCTCGATCCGGCCCACCGGCAGCGGGATCACGTCGGAGTCATCATCGGTGGGAGCTCGAAGGCCGAGGGAGCGGTGTGGTCTGTGTCGATTGTAGTGATCGGCATATTCGTCCAGCACGGTGCGAAGGTGCTGTTCGTTGAAGATCAGCAGTCGGTCGGTGCACTCCGTGCGTGCGGTGCGTACCCATCGCTCGGCGAACGCGTTCGCGCGAGGCGATCGCGGTGGGATCTTCAGCACGTGAATGTCGTCGCCTGCGAAGACCTCATCAAAGCTGCTGGTGAACTTCGCGTCCCGATCGCGAATCAGAAACCGGAACGCGCCGGCCCGGTCCTTCAGATCGGCGAGAAGGTTACGGGCTTGCTGGGCAACCCATGCACTATCAGGGCGGGCGGTCACGCCGAGCACGTGCACGAACCGAGTGCCGACCTCCACCACGAACAAGACGTACAACCGGCGCAGCGTGACGGTGTCCACCGTGAAGAAGTCACAAGCCAGCGTGCTCGTAGTGTGGGCGCGGAGGAAATCACGCCAGCGGTCGTCGGCCCGTCGCGGCCCGGGACCAAGCCGCGCTCGTTTCAGGATCCGGCGGATCGTCGCGCTGCTCACTCGATGGCCCATATGGCGCAGTTCGCCACGGATACGCTCGTAACCCCAGCGAGGATTCCCCCGTGCCAGCTTCTGGATCAACACCACGACCGCCGGATCGGTCGCAGGCCGTCCCATCCTCCGGTTCGGGTAGGTCCATTGACGCGCGACCAGACGCCGATGCCAGCGCAGCAGGGAGCATAATCGTCTGATTCCGGTCTTGTGAGTATCAGGGTGCGGCGGTCGCCAGGTCGTGGCAGCGGCTGCTCGCCTCGACGTCACCGATCGCCTCGAACACCTCGGCCGCACGCGTGTAGGCTCGGCGGCTCTCCTCGGTCCGGCCTTCCTCTTGGCCGCGAGATTCTCCAGGGCGAGGGCCTGGACGTAGTCGGACGACTGGAGCCGCTCCATGAGAACCACCGCCTCGGTGAGCGCAGTGATCGCTTCGGCTCGGCGGCCGAGCGACCGCTGGCACATGCCGAGGCGGAACTGCGTGTGCGCCCGGCCGACGTCCACGACGCTCGGCGCCATCCCCGACTCGTCGTCGACCAGCAGGGCCCACAGGTCGAGGTAATGCTCCAGCGCCTCCTCGTGGCGGCCCTGGTCGTAGCGGCAGTCGCCGAGGCCGCTGAGGCTTTGACTGTAGGCGTCGATGTCGCCGACGGCTTTGAACATCTGCGCCGACCGGGCGGACGACTCCGCGGCTTCGCCGAGCCGTCCGAGTCTTCGAAGGGCGGCTCCCGAGCGGTTGTGGGCCCACGTGATCTGTGCGGTGGCGCAGGCACCGGCAAACAGTACGTCTACGTCTATCCGGCCAAGAAGTCCCTGGTGACCGTCATGGCCAAGGTGAAGGCGATCTGCCGGCGGAGCACGAACCTGCCGCTCGAAGACCTGCTGCGTCAGCTCAACCGGATGCTGCGGGGCTGGACCGCGTACTTCAAGTACGGATGCTCGAACGCGACTTTCAGCTATCTGAGGGCCTACCTCTGGAAGGAGATCGTCAGATGGCAGGAGCGCAAGCACCGGCGTGTTCCTTGGAAGGTACTACGCCGACGCTACGGCATCTGGCCCGCCGCGGGCGGAAGGGAGCTGTTCGACCCGGCACGGGTGAGCGCCAAGCGCTACTACTACCGGGGAACACGCATCCCGACACCGTGGCCGAGCACAGCATGAGGTGAACACCAACCCTGCGGGACTTGTGGAGAGCCCGGTGCGCTTAGCGGTGCACGCCGGGTTCGGGAGGCGACCCGGAGAAACGGGCTGGTCGTGAGGCCAGTACCGCGCTCCGGGTCGACCTCACCGGCCCGCGACCGCCAAGGCCGCCGCCCGCGCCCGGGCCACCTTCCGGACCCGGCTGACGGCGGGTGAGAAACCGGCCCGCAAACGGATGGCCACCCTCGGGGTGGTCTACGACGCCGAGCCCGCGCCCCGCCGGCCGCACGATGTGATCGCCGTCCCCGGCGGCCGGGCCGTGCAGCGCCCGCCGCGCGCCAGACCGGCCGCGATCCGCAAGTGGCTGTGCGGCTCGATCATCACCGGCCCCGCCGCGCTGATCGCCAACGTCTTCGATCATGCCGAAGCCCGTGATCCCGGCCATGTCCGTCCCTGGGTCGTGCTCGTCGACGGACCTGGCCATTCAGTCCTTGCTGGCCACCTTCGCCGCGGGCAAGGCCATCGTCGATGAAAGCGCAGCACGCTCCGCAGTCACCGAGGTGATCTCTACCGAGTGAGCACCACCGCGACAGCGTGTCCCTGACGGCCTCGCCTCACACTCATGGGGGCGAGGCCTTCGCATGTCCATCAACCCCAGCATCGATGACGTCGTCATGGACACAACGAACGTCGCGCAACACCCGCACGGGTAACGGCACTTGCCGCTTGCCTCGGTGATGGCCCGGATCGCCGCGGCGACCTCGGGCGCCGGCTCCGGCCACGGCCACGGCATCGGCTGCATCGACATCGCTGCCTCCATCCACCCCGGCAGCCAGGACGAAGACACCGACGACTGCTGCCACACCGTTCATGATCAGAGCAGGCACCATAAGATCATGAGCCGGAGCTACCAATCCCAGTTAACCAGCAGAGTCCTACAAGCGCTCAAGATCCGCCCGCTTGCCAAAAGCTGCAGGTCACCACGTGAGTCTAGTATTCGAGCACCTTAGGCTAGGTGAGTTCCTCGAGGAGCTTCCGGATGTCGCCCGCCTCGGCGGCCTCGAGGCGGGCGAAGATGCGGCAGGCCTGCTGGAGGTTGGCGCGACCGATCTCGCGGTCGCCCAGCGCGACTTGGGCCTGCCCGAGTACGGCGAGCGTTCGGCCGACGTTGTGATCATCGCTGATCTCGCGGCTGACCCTCAGGCACTCCTGAGCCGCGTGGATGGCTTCGGCGTGCCGGTCACATCGGCGGTATGTCTCGGCCAGGTGGTAGAGGACGTAGCCCTCGACGGTCTGTTGAGCCAGCTTGCGGAACACCTGTCGCGCATCAGCGAGTTCGCCGACGGCTTCCTGAAACCGTCCTGCGTCGCGGAAGGCGACGCCACGTGCATATCTCACTGCCGCGAGGGCCTCGGGCTCGCCACTGTCGCGTGCCAGATGGAGCGCCTGATCGAGTACGGCGAACGCCTCGTCTCTTTGTCCAGCATCGATGTGGGCACGCGCCAGGCTGGCCAGGACGGTCGCTTCATTGGAAAGGCGTCCCAATCGCCGGGTGAGCGTCGCGGCCTCTTGCAGTGCATGGATGGCATCCATCGGACGCTGTTGGTTGCGGTAGACAAGCCCGCGGTTTTCCCATGTCTGCCAGAGGAGCACCTGGTCACCGACAGCAAGAGCAAGTCTTGTCGCGCGTTCGAACTGAGCGGCGGCGTCCGCGGGAAGGTAGCGGCAGTTGGATATACGGCCAAGCTCCGTAAGACCGAGGGCTTCACTGCGTTGATCCCCGGCCAGAGCAGCGGCCTCAACGACAGTCGCGAGGCACCCCGCGATCTGCGTCCACGAAACCCCGCTGAAAATGAACCAGCCCAGACCATAGGCCTGGTCAGCGGAGAGGCCAAGAGACTCGGGCCGGTGTGCGCCGCATTCGGCAGCGGCGACCAGATGGGGCACGTGGTTGAGGAGCCATTCCCGTGCGGCTTCGGGGCTGGAGAAGCCTCGTCCCTGACGCTCAGGTGCCAGGAGCGTTTGCGGCCAATCCCAGGTGGGGGCGGATGCGTCGATGGCCGTCTTGGTGGACGAGGAGTAGTGGGCAAGGAGGCGGTGGAGCGCCTGGTTGCGTACGTACTCCGGCTCGTGGTTGGCGGCTTGCTCGTGGGCTAACAGCCGGAGGAGGTCGTGGTAGCGGTAGGTGCCGGGAGTGGGGTTTTGGAGGAGCCCGAGGTCGACGAGGTCGTCGAGGAGGTCTTCGGCGTCCGGCTCTGCCAGGTCGAGGAGTGCGGCGGCCGCGTCGCTGTCTAGGTCGGGACCGCCAGGCAGCGCACAGAGCCGGAACGCGCGGGCATGCGGATAGTCCAGATGACTGTAACTGACCTCCAGACTCGCCCTGACCGCCCTGTCGCCCTGTTCAAGCTCCGAAAGCCGCCGTTCTTCCACCATGAGCCGGTCGGCTAGCTTGGCGAGGTTCCAGGTTATCCGGGAGTTGAGACGGGCGGCGGCGATGCTGATCGCCAGCGGCAGGTAGCCGCAGAGACGCACTATGTCCTTGGTCGCCTCTGGTTCAGCTCCGGTACGCCGCATCCCGGTGAGTGCGCTAAGCAGAGCCCTTGCCTCATCCGGGGTGAGGAGATCGAGGGCGAGGTGATGCACAGCGTCGAGCGATAGGGCGCGGCGGCTGGTGATGACCACCGCGCAGGTCTCGCTGCCCGGCAGCAGAGGGCGGATCTGGGGAGTGTCGCGGGCGTTGTCGAGGATGATGAGCAGTCGCCGGCCGTGAGTACGGGTCCGCAACAGTGCTGCTGCCTCATCGACGTCGGTCGGGACCGCCTCGGGGGCAACGCCGAGCGAGCGCAGCAACCGCCCCAGCGCGTCGATGGGATCGAGAGGTTTGGCCTCCGGGGTGGAACCCTGCAGATTCACATAAAGCTGACCGTCGGGGAACTGGTCGATGAGCTGATGGCCGAGGTGGATCGCCAGGGCGGACTTGCCGACTCCTCCAGCCCCGCTGATCGCCGAGATCGCCACCGGCCGCTGCTTGTCGAGCAGCCGTTCGTGTAGCTGCAGGAGTTCGGTGGTGCGGCCGGTGAAGCCGGCCAGATCGGCCGGGAGCTCGGCCGGGACGGCCATGCGGCGGTCCGCAGGCGACTCGAGGGCGGCTCCAGGGTGGGCGGGGTCGGACCGCAGGATGGCCTGCTGCAGATCCTGGAGTGCGGGGCCAGGTTCGAGTCCGAGTTCGTCGGCCAGGAGTTGCCGGGCCCTCTGGTAGGCCTCCAGCGCCTCCGCTTGGCGATCGGATCGGTACAGCGCGAGCATCAGCCGGGCGTGGAGTCCTTCCCGCAGCGGGTGCGAGGCCACCCACCCACCCAACTCGGCGGCGAGGGCGGCGTGCTCGCCCAGCGCCAGCCGTACCTCGGCGAGCTCTTCTACTGCGGCCAGCCGCAACTCTTCCAGAGCTTGCGCGGCGTGCGTGATGGACGGGTGGTCGGCCACGCTGCCGAAGGCTGAGCCCCGCCACAGGGCCATCGCTTGCTCGTACTGGTCCTTTTTCTCTTTCGGGTCCTGCGATGCACGAGCCTGGGTCAGGAGTTCCTCGAAGGCGGCGGCGTCCAACTGTCCAGGCTTCGGGGCGACTACGTAGCCGCCGTCCTTCCGCTGCAACACATCGTCGCCGACGATCTTCCGTAGTGAGGTCACGTACACCCGCAGGTTCGTCACCGCCGACCGTGGCGGCACCCCGCCCCACAATGCATCCACCAGGTGGTCGTCTGAAACGACCCGGCCGGCGCGACACAGCAGTGTGGCCCAGACCAATCGCTGTTTGGGCTGGCCGAGATCTGCACCGTCCACCTCGACGGGGCCCAGCACCCTGTACCGCACCCGAGAATCCCCTGACATCGCTGGCCGTATTTTAAACCGGACATCAGCCTTCTGGGAACATCATCGCCTTCTGGCTACGACGGTTTCCAACGGCTCCACCTGACGGTCTGAGTTGGATCTGGCCCATATTTCGTGATCGTGATGGCCCTCCGCGTGACGGCGCTCGCTGTGATCATTACTCGGGTGTGACCAACCCGGACTTGACGTGCTCCTTCCTCATCTCGCTGAAGTCGTGGTGGACCGTGTTGAGGTGACCGCCGCTCGGGTGACGCTGCGGGTCCACCCCCACGCAGGCCTCGCCCTCTGCCCGACGTGCGGTAAGGCCTCCCGGCGTGTCCACAGTCGCGACGAGCGCGTGCTGAACGACGCCGCGCTCGGCGGGCGCAGGGTCCTGATCCGCGTGGCTAGCCGCCGGTTCTTCTGCGACGACGTTTCGTGCCCAGCCAAGACATTCGCGGAACAGATTCCAGGGCTGACCAGCGCTTACGCGCGCCGGAGCCCGTTGTTGACCATGCTGCTGGACGCGGTGGCGCTGGCCCTGGCCGGCCGCGCCGGTGCCCGCCTGGCCGCGATTCTCGGCCTGCGCACCAGTCGCAACGCCCTTCTGCGGCGAATCCGAGCCATGCCCGATCCCGAGATCGGCGCGGTGACCGTACTCAGCGTGGATGACTTCGCCCTGCGTAAAGGCCATGTCTACGGCACCATCTTGATCAATATGGACACCCATGAACCGGTGGACCTGTTACCCGACCGCGAGGCCGAGACCCTGGCCGCCTGGCTGCGTGCCCATCCCGGAGTCGAGGTCATCTGCCGAGATCGGGCCGGCGCCTACGCCGACGGCGCGCGCCAGGGCGCACCGGAGGCGATCCAGGTCGCAGATCGCTGGCACTTGTGGAACAACCTGGGCAAATACGTGGAGAAGACAGTCGCCGCCCACCACCACTGCTTGCATGCTCCCCGCCCCGAGCTCCCGGTGGAAGCAGAGGCTCCGCCTCGGGATCTGACGCGCGCAGCCGCCGCCGCAGCCGAGGCTCGCGCCGAAGCCAGCGCGATCGTCGTGCGCACACGCGAGCGGTACACGCAGGTCCAGACGCTGAAGGCAGCGGGCCTGGGCATCAAACCGATCATGCGGGAACTTGGCCTGGCCAAGGAGACTGTCCGCCGGTTCTACCGCGCCCAAGCCATCGAGGACGTCCTGGCAACCAGCTTGGCCGGACGACCCAGCAAACTCGACCCCTACAAGCCTTACCTGCACGAACGCTGGAACGAGGGCTGCACCAATGTCCTGGAACTCCACCGGGAGATCACCATCCAGGGCTACCGCGGCAGCTACGGGTCGGTCCGCGACTACCTGGCCCCGTTCCGCGAAACCGGATGCGCACCACCCGCGGCTCCTAAATCGCCCAAGGTGCGCACCCTGGCCAGCTGGATCATGACGCACCCCGACAACATGGCCGACGACGACCAGGTGACACTCAAGAACGCCCGCGCGGACTGCCACCACCTGGACGCCCTGGCCGATCATGTCCACGGCTTCGCCGAGATGATGGTCGGACGCCACGGCGACCGCCTGGCCGACTGGATGGCCACAGTCGATGCCGATGACCTGCCCTATCTGCGCTCATTCACCCGCGGCCTGCGCCACGACCACGCCGCCGTCCTCAACGCCTTGACGTTCCCGCACAGTTCCGGCGCCGTCGAGGGCAACGTCAACCGCCTCAAGATGCTAAAGCGACAGACCTACGGCCGCAGACCCCTAACGACGCTGCAGGCTTCGCGTCACGCTTTTGAGGCCGCGCAGTTAAGCGTGTACTCATGGTCGGCGGTTTGGGCGTTGAACCCAACGTTGGGTCGTCCATGCCTGTCGGATCAGGCAACGAAGGGATGATCGTGTCGGCGAAGTCGAAGAAGGCGTCGATGACGGTGGCGCGGCGTTCGTAACAGCGGGCGAGGCGGTGGAAGGCGTTCTGCCAGACGTGGGTGCGTTCGACGTGCCCCCTCTGGCTTGCCTGGACCGGTGCCTTCGCACCCTTGTGCGCGTTCCGGGCGTGGGTAGGAGCGCTGTTTGATGAGCAGGAACCAGTCACGGCGCGGGTGGCGTGGTGCTGAGATAGCCTGCGGCTTGGGTGAGGAAGAGGTCGGCATAGCGGCCCTGGGTACGCATGAGTTGGGTGTGTGTTCCGTGCTCGATGACGCGGCCGGAATCGAGGACGTAGATGCGGTCGGCGCTGCGGACGCTGGAGAAGCGGTGAGAGATGAGTAGGACGGTGCGGCCGGCGAAGAGCTGACGGATGCGGGCGAAGAGGTCGGCTTCGGCTTGGGGGTCCAGGGCGGCGGTGGGCTCGTCGAGGATGACGAAGGGGGCATCGCGGTAGAAGGCGCGGGCGATGGCGAGTTTCTGCCACTGACCACCGGAAAGGTCGGTGCCATCGGTGAATTCGCGACCGAGGACGGTCTGGTAGCCGTCGGGGAGGCTCTCCAAATGGGTGGCGACGCCGGCGGATTCGGCGGCGTATCTGATGCGGCTGTGGTGGGGTTGGTCGTCGACGCGACCGAAAGCGATGTTGTCGTGGGCGGTGAGCTTGTAGCGGACGAAGTCCTGGAACACCACGGCGCAGCAGTGGCGCAGTTGGTGCAGGTCGGTGACAGGGTGGCTGTCGCGGACCAGTGTCCCGCCGGTGGGCGCGTACAGGCCGGCGAGAAGCTTCGCAAGGGTGGTCTTCCCGGAGCCGTTGGCTCCGACGAGGGCGATGATTTCGCCTTGGTGGAGTGAGATGTCGATACCGTGGAGCGTGGGGCGGTTGGCGCCTGGATACGTGAAGGTGAGGTCGCGCGCACGCAGCGTCCTGAACGGGCGTACAGGTGCGGCGGGTCCGGGGAGTGGCTCGACGGCTGCTGCTACGAAGTTGTGCAGGTCTTTGAGGAAGTAGAGGGACTGGCCCATGTTGTTGAGCATCTGACTGGCCGTTCCCATGCGGCTCGACAGCAACCAGAGTCCGGCCAGGCCTGTGGAGGCGGCGGGCAGGGATACCATGCCGGCGTTCACCAACGCCCAGACGGAGGCGATGACACCGACGATCATGGCGCCGGACAAGAGTTTGGCGCTGATCTCACGCCAGGCGTAAGTGCGGATCAGACGGGTCATGCCGGTCAACTCTTGGGCGTATTCGCTGTCCCAGCGGGTGTGGAGGGTGGCGCCGAGGTTCAGGGCCCGGATCTCCTTGGCCTCGTCCCGGCGGGTGAGCAGCTGCTCCAAGTACTGGCGGCGGCGGTGGTTCTCGGCCAGGGAGTGGTGCATCGCGTACACGGCGTTGCGCCGGTCCTTGGCGGCCTTGAACAGCGGCAACGCGCTGAGGGCCGCCAGGGGGAGCAGCCACCAGGCCATGGTGATGAACACGCCCGCTATGGCCAGCACGGTCAGCGCCACCTGCAGCATCGCGACCAGCATCATGACCACCTTGGCCGGCTCGCGCCGCGAGGCGTGTACGGCGCGCTGTAACTGGTCGTGGAAGTCCGGGTCTTCGAATTCCAGCAGCTCGGTGTGGGCGGCGGTACGTAACACCAGTGAGATGACGTGCCGATCGACCCGATCGGTGAGGATCTGCTGTCGCATCCCACTGAGCGACTGCAGGATGCCACCCACCGCGCCGAGGGCGACCAGCACCGATAACCCGGACACCAGCCTCGACAGGTCGACTCCGGCGCCGCCCCCACGGGCGAGGGGCATCACGTCGCCCACCATGCCCCGCAACAACAGCAACGCACCGGCCAGGCCGACGGCGGTGGTCAGTTGAAGCCCCACCACGGTGAGGACACCGCGCCGGTCCGCCGCCCAGGACATGCGTACGGCGTGTACCGCCGCCCCGCACATGTCGCGGACGGTGAGCCTGGGCGTCACCGGGTCCACCGCTCGATCCAGTTGCGGTGCTCGGTGCTGAGAAACGCGGTGTGTTCGGCGTAGTAGAACGCGTGGCCCGCGCCGGGGAGGAGAAGTAGGCGGGCGGTGCCGCCGTTGGCGACGATGGCTTTGTAGAGTTCGACGGATTGTTCGGGAGGGGTGGCGGGGTTGGTGTCGTCGGTGCCGTGGGCCAACAGCACCGGCCGGTCCAGCTTGTGGGCGAACTCCAGAGCGCTGAAAGTTCGGTAGATGTCTGGGGCTTGCCACAAGTGGCGTTTCTCGTGTTGCCAGCCGGTAGGGGTGAGGGTGCGGTTGTAGCAGCCGCTGTGCACGATCGCTCCGCGCAGCTCAGGGACATGGGCGAGGGCATACAGGGCGAGAGTGGCGCTGAAGCTGTGCCCACCGACCAGCATTGGGCCGTCCACGGTGGCCATTGCGGCGCGCACCGTGTCGATGATCTGCGGGTGCAGGGATTCCACTGTGGCGTCGGCCGACCAGTGCAGCGGCAGGTTCAGGTACGCGACCGCGTGCCCGGTATCCAGCATGGGACGCGTCGTCACTGGGTCGCCAGGCCTGGCGACACGCATCTGTGACTGCGTGTCGCCAGGCCTGGCGTCGCGCAGCCACAACACTGCTCCTGGCTTTCCCGGGTGGTGCGTGAGCGTGGCCTGGTGGTACCCGGTATCGATGCTGATCCCCGTTGGGTGGGT
>NZ_JADOGI010000500.1 GCF_015645445.1 Nonomuraea cypriaca
CGGGTATGTCGCCGGGCTCGGGGGTGCGGGCGGCTGGGTTGGTGGGGTGCGGCTCGAAGAACGGGGCCGGGAGGTTGTTGCCGGCGCTGCTGCTCTCGACCGGGGTGTCCTGCCGTTGTCCGCCGGTCTCCCTTTGTCCGCTGAGCTCCCGCTGCCCACCGATCTCCCGCTGTCCGCCGATCCCAGGACTACCGGCCGCAGGCTCCCCGGTTCCGGGCCCTCTGGTTCCGATCTTACCTGTCCAGGGTCCTCCGGTTGCGGGCTCTCCGGTTCCGGCCGCCCAGGGCCCTCCGGTTCCGGGCTCACTCGTCCAGGGTCCTTCGGTTCCGGGCTCCTCGGTTCCGGGCTCACTCGCCCAGGGCCCTCCGGTTCTGGGTGCTCCGGTTCTGGGCTCATCGGCTTCGGGATGACCGGCTCTAGGGTGACCGGCTATGGGATGGCCCGTTCCAGGCTGGAATTGACCGGTTCCGGGTTGACCGGGGCTGATTTGGCTGGGTCCAGGCTGTTCGGTCTCAGGGTGGTTGGTGCCAGGGCGGGCCTGGCTGGGCTGCGTGCTGCTCGACTGGTCTGCGTGGGAGGTGCTGGGTTGGTGGGTTGCGGGGTGGTTGGTGTCGGGCAGGTTGGGCTTGGCGGTTGCCGGGCGGGGGGTGCCTGGCCGGGTGCTCTCCGGCTGGCCGGTGTCGGCAGCTGGGTCGTCCCGGCGGATGGTTCGGTGCGGCAGGGTGGGTTCGTGTCCGGTGGCGTTCGGGTCGAAGTAGTGGGCCGGGTGCGGGAAGCCTTCGGGATTGGTGGCGTTCGGGTCGACGATCGGGGCGGTACGGGTGGGCTCGTCGTTGTCGGGCTCGGCCACCAGCTCACCCGTGGCGGCCGGCCAGGGTGGCATGGCGTGCGGGTCGGCCACGGGCGCGGGCCACACAGGCATGCCCGCCGCCGCGGCCGTGAACGCAGGTGGCGGCTCCCACGGCGGCGCCCCTGGCACCACCGGTGTGCCCGGAGCGATTGGTGTGCCCGGCGCAATTGGTGCTGTCGGCTCCGCTGATGCACCCCGCGCCGTTGGTGTACTCGGCGCCCCTGGCACTGCTATAGCCCCTCCGGCCCCTGCCGCTCCTGGCACTCCTGCCGCCGCTGGCGCTCCTGGAACCGCTGGTGTGGGCATCGTTGGCTGGGCGGTCCAGCCTGGTGGATCCTCTTCCGGCTCGGCCCACGGACGCACGGCTTGTCCCGGGTGGCCGGGTGAGGCGGTTGGCAGGGTGGGGTCGGTCTCCGTGTGGTCGGCGAACCAGTCGTACGGGGCGGCGTCGTCGCCGGGCACCTCCCACGGCTGGGCGCGCTCGCCCGGACCCTCCCACGCCTGAGATGGCGCGCCCGGTACATCCCACGCCTGAGATGGCGCGCCCGGTACATCCCACGGCTGGGAGGGCGCGCCCGGCGTATCCCATGGCTGGGAGGGGCCGCCCGGCACATGGGAGGTCTGGGAGGGGGCGCCAGGCACGCCGGGGGCTTGGGAGGTCGTGTCCGGATCCTGCCAGGGCGGCGACGGCTCGCCGGGTGCGCCGGGCGTATCCCATGGCTGGGAGGGACCGCCAGGCACACCGGAGGTTTGGGAGGTCGTGTCCGGATCTTCCCAGGAAGGCGACGGCTAGCCGGGCACATCCGGCTGCGGGGGTGCGCTCGGCGTATCCCATGGCTGGGGAGGGTTGTTGGGCACACGGGAGGTCTGGGAG
>NZ_JADOGI010000501.1 GCF_015645445.1 Nonomuraea cypriaca
GCACCCCGAAGGCCGCCTCCTCCACCCGGAACCCCGCGGCCAGCGCGGAGGCCGCCGCCAGCCCGCCCACCGCGAGCGTGGCCGCGACGGCGGCGCCCGTACGGACGACCTCGCTCCGCGCCGCCACCCCGGCCGCGACTCCCAGCACCGCCAGCCCGGCCAGCACCACCAGCGTGTACGCCGCCACATCCAGCGACCACACCACCAGATGACCGCCGAACACCACCGCCACCACCCCGGCCATGGCGGCCACCTGGACCACCTCGGCGGCTGCGTCCTTACCGCCGTTCCCGGCCTTACCGCCGCTCCCGCCCTTCCCGCCGTTCCCGGCCTTCCCCGCCCGGGGCTCGGTGGCGGCCTGGACCACCAGCGCCACCAGCACCGCCCCGTCGAAGCCCAGCACCCACGGGTACGGCAGGTCCGCCACGGCGGGCACCAGCACCAGGCACGCGGGCACGGCGACCGTGGCCGCGGCCCGGCCGGCGAGGGGCCCGCGCAGCCCCCGGGCGGTGAGCACGGCGGCGGCCGTCACGAACACCCCCACCCCCAGCGCGGTCTCCACCCCCGACAGCTCGAACGCGGCAGCCGCGAACGGCGCACCCGGCCACTCGTCCAGCGCCCGGGGCAGCCAGGTCCACCCGGCGAACTCCTCCCGCCACGGATAGCCGATCCCCGCGTACGGCCGCCCGAACACACCGCCCCAGAGCGGCAGATGAGGCAGGACAGCACCCACCGAGACCACTCCGGCCAGCACGTACGCGCCCGGCCGTCGCCCGGCCGGCAGCCGCCCCGCCGCGCCCGCCAGCGCGAGAGCGCCGACCGCCAGCACCAGCGACAGCCGCGCCACGTCCTGCGACAGGACCATGGCGACGACCCACAGCGCCAGCGCCGTACCGCCCATCGGCCCGGCGACGGCGGCGGGCAGGGCCGGCAGCGCCGCGGCCCGCGACAACAGCACCGCCACCAGCAGCAGGATCAGCGCCGCGTTCCCCTGGCCGAGCCCGCCACCGAGTGCCGCCGCGACGCTCTCCGCCCCGACGGCCAGCCCGGTCACCGACGAGGCCACACCCGTGACCGGCGAACCCTTCCCCCGGATGGCGCACAGCAGCCCCGTGACGACGATCGCCGCCAGCACCGCCAGCGTCGCCGTACGGTCGGCCAGGGACCAGGACACGGCCAGCGTCGCCGTCCACAGACTCGCGCTCCCCACCGCCGACCGGCTCGCCGCCGACCAGAGCGCGAGCCCCGCCGTGAGCGCCACGAGGAAGACCAGCGCGGCCCAGTACGGCAGGTCCGCCGCCACCGGCACCGTCGTGGCCGCCAGCGGAAAGACGACCCTGGCCACCCCCAGCGCGGCGGGCCTGCCCCAGCGCGCCCAGGCGGCCAGCGTCCCCGCGACCCCGGCCAGGACCAGCACGGCCACGACCACGACCGGCTGCGCCGGCCACGCCGTCGCCCCGGACGGGCTGAGCGCCTCACGAGCCCCTTCCGCCGCCCCCGTCCAGGCATGGGTCAGCCACTCGTACGGGCCCACGAGCGCCGGTACGACGGCCGCGCGGAGCGGCAGCGGCGCGAGCGCGGCCAGCACGCACGCCTCGACGACGGCCGCCGTACGCCACGGGCCCCTGGGCCGGCGCCACGCCGAGCCCGCCGCCAGCACCGCGCCGAGCGCCGCCACCAGCGCCTGCCACTCACCGGACAACCCTC
>NZ_JADOGI010000502.1 GCF_015645445.1 Nonomuraea cypriaca
CCCTCGGGCGTGCGTTGTCGCGGCCGGTGGCCGGATTCAGGCTTGTAGTGGGTCTGGTGGCATCCAGGCGCGTCCGAGGAGGGCGTCGCGGATTGCCGTCATGACGTCGGCGCCGTGTTTGGCGGCGGTGGAGATGTAGCCCCGGATGGCGTAGCGATGCTCGGTGGTCTGCTCCGAGCGGAGTCTGCCCGAGATCTTCTGCTGGGTCTTGGCCGGGCGGACATCGCGTTCGGCCTGGTTGCTCGTGGGTGGGATCTGGAGGTCGTGCGCGAAGCGCAGTACGTCGTTCTCGCGGTCGCGGAGTACTTCCAGCAGGACGCGGCCGATCGGCTGGGTGACGGTCTTGGCCGGTCCTGGGATCCGGCGCACCTGGGACAGGCCGACGCGCACCCCGTGCCGGAAGCTGTTGATCCACATCGCCTGGGTGCCGGCGTTCATCGCCTGGTGGCCTTGTTCGCGGGCGAGGTTGGCGGCATGGATCAGACCCCGCAGCGCGGTCTGGATCTGGGCGGGCCAGGCCGCGCCGGGGTAGGTTTCAGCACAGTCTTCAAGATCGCGAAGGAGGTGACTCGTGCATAGTTGATGCAGGTGGACGCCGAGTTCGGCCGAGTCGTAGTTCTGGTAGCGGTCGTGCACGAGGACACCGCTCAGGTCGGCGATGATGAACTTCTTGAAGGTGGCCATGGTGCGGTCGCCGAGCATGTACCAGGTGTAGAGATCGGTGCAGGCGACCAGCAGATACTTCTTGGCCTTCTTCGCACCGACCCGGATCGGCGTCTCGTCGCAGCACACCACGTACGCAGCGGTCAGGAGTGCACGAATACGCAGGTTGGCCTGCACGACCGCGGTGGCGGCGCGGGCGATCATGCCGTGTACGAACCCCGGCGAGGGCTGCGCACCGGTGAGTGAGACGACCAGCTCGACACAGCGGTGCACCGGGATCGCGTGCGCGATCATCAGATACACACACCACGCCCGCAGATTGATCCCCAGGCTGACCGGCGCGGATGGCACCCCGTCCGGGCGGGCTGCGGCGTGCACCTTGCCACAGCCGCAGGCAACCGTGTGCAGGTTGTGCTGAATGGTCGTGGCGCTCATCAGCGGCACCTCGACCTGCTGATGGCGGGCTGTGATGCCCAGATCGGCCGCCTGGGCCAAGTCGGCGCCACACCCGCACACCCCGGACGGGAAATGATCGAGGGTGTCGTCAGGATCATCCGACCAGGCCAGCGTGGTTCCCGGCGCACCGGGCTGCTTACCCGGACGGCGGTTCCCACCGCGGCCGGGCTTGACCCTCGGCTGCACCTTACCGGGCAGATCGTCACTGGCCGAGGACATCCCGGAGTTCCCACTGTTGCGCGAGATCAGCCGCTCCAGCCGCGCGACCCGCTCGCGAAGCTCGGCGTTCTCCTTCTCCAAAACGGTCACCCGCTCGGTCAACCGGGCGTTCTCGACCAACAGAGCCCGCGACAGAGCGATCAGCTCCTCGCGCGACATCTCCTCCAGGCCGGACACCGGATGATCTCACCACGACCCGCACACCAGATCAAAGTGACGCAACGTGAGGACTGCAACCTACTCGTCACTCATCGCGCGCGGGATGAATGTTTAC
>NZ_JADOGI010000503.1 GCF_015645445.1 Nonomuraea cypriaca
ACACGTAACCCACCCGCCCAGAACACCTCAATCAGCCCTGGAACCAGCGCTCTCAACCAACGCGGCAAGCCACGCGATCGCGTTGCCAGCGGATGAGGTTGTTCCCAGAAGGGTCTTGGACTTAAGTGGAGTGACGGATCTTGTGGGTTGTAGTGAGGTGACTGCGAGCGTGAATCGGGACGAGGCGGTGGCCGAGTTCACTCGGCATCTACGATTCGAACGTGATCTTTCTCCCCATACGGTGCGGGCCTACCTGGCCGACGTCACCTCCCTGCTCGATCACCTGAACGGCCGACTCGAGGACCTTGACGTCGGGACGCTCCGGCAATGGCTGGCCGAGCAACACGGGGCGGGCAAAGCAAGGGCCACTCTCGCGCGCAGGACCGCCTGTGCACGCACTTTCACGGCTTACTGCCATCGCCGGGGCTGGCTGCCGGCGGATCCAGGGTTGATGCTCGGGAGTGCCAAGGTGCCCCGCCCGCTGCCGGCCGTACTCGATCAGCGGCAGGCGGAGGCCGTGCTGGACGCGCCGCCCGCAGAAGAGCCCAAGGAACTGCGGGACCAGGCCATGCTCGAACTGCTGTACGCCACCGGTGTGCGTGTGAGCGAGTTGTGTGCGCTCGATGCCGATGACGTGGACCGGGACCGGCATGTGATCAGGGTGCTGGGCAAGGGGCGCAAGGAGCGTTCGGTGCCTTTCGGGTTGCCCGCGCTTCGAGCGCTGGACAGGTGGTGCGTCCACGGGCGGCCGCGGTGGGTTCGGGCAAGATCGGGACCGGCGCTCTTCCTGGGGGTGCGTGGGGGGCGCATCGACGCGGGAACCGTTCGTCGGATGGTGCACGCGCGACTGGCGCAGGTGGAGGGAGCACCGGACATGGGGCCGCACGGATTGCGGCACACGGCGGCGACCCACCTGCTTGAGGGCGGTGCGGATCTACGCAGCGTTCAGGAACTGCTCGGCCACGCGTCCCTGAACACCACGCAGATCTATACACATGTCTCGATCGAGCGACTGCGTACGGCATACCGACAGGCCCATCCGAGGGCGTGACGGCGAAGCACATGGTCATCCGATGGCACGGCGACGAAATCGCCCCCACCGAAGGAGCGCTGACGATCGCCTCCCCATCGAAGGCCAACGCGCGAATCCACCCCTCATCGGCAAGCGCACCGGTCTTCTGGCCCATGGCGTCCTCCCGCAGCGCCTCAACGTGGTGGCCGGGGTGTTCGGGAGGGACGTTCGCGGGCTCTTCCTCGCTGGCGGCGTTTGCGGTGCCGGCCTGTTCTCGGGCTGTGCCGGCCCATTTGGGTACGCCGTCGTCGTCGGAACAGGACGGTGATCAAGAGGCTGAGGCCCAGCAGGCTGCCCAGGCCAGCGGTGGCTGCCATTGCCGAGGTGGAGGCCGAGCGGTTCGAGAAGAGGTAGGCCGCCGGGCCGGGCCATGGCGTGGGTCCGTGGGCACGGGGTGATGAGCGGAAGGCGGCGGATGTCGCGCCTGCGGGGGGAGGCACGTCGTACGGGGAATGGGCCTGCGTCGCATGGTGCGGTGCCGCCGCGACTCCTTGGGCGGGGTTGGGTTTGTGG
>NZ_JADOGI010000504.1 GCF_015645445.1 Nonomuraea cypriaca
GTAAGCAATCAGAAGGTTCTGTGACGCTGGGTGATATGTGCTGATCAGGCGTCGAGTGTGACGGGCGGCATCCAGAGGCGGCCGGTGAAGGCGCGGTGGATCGCCTCGAAGGCGCTCAGCCCGTGCTTGCGGGCGCTGTCGAGGTAGGAGCGGATGGCGAGCCAATGCGCGGCGCCGTCTTCGGATTGATGGCAGCCGGAGATCTTCACCTGGGTCTTGACGGGGCGAAGGGCGCGCTCGCCGGTGTTGTTCGTGAACGGCACCCAGCCGGGGAAATCGGCGAAGCGCAGTACGTCAGCGGCCCGGCGCTGGAGGCGTTCCAGCAGGTTGCGGGCCGGGGACTGTTTGCGTCCCGGGGCGCGGGGATGCAGCGACAGCCCGACGCGGATCCCGTGGTGGAAGGATTCGAGATAGATCCGCGCTCGCTCGGGCGGGATCTCGGTCAGCCCGGCCTCGCGGGCCTTGATCGCCTGTTTGTTGAGCTCGGCCAGTGCCCAGCGGATCTGTGCCGGCCACCGCCGGCCGGGATGGTCCTCGGCTGCGGCGGTCAACTCCCTGACCAGGTGGGCTCCGCACAGTTGGTGTCGGGCCTGCGGATATCCGTTGTACAGCGACAGCGAGTCGTGCACCAGCACACCCCGGAACTCGGGGAGCACGCCGAGGGCGTTGGCCCCATCTCGGGAGCGTTCGCCCAGGCCGAGCAGGGTCAAGGTGTTCGTGCAGGCCACGTGCAGCCAGCGGCGCGTCGCCCCGATCCGGGTGGTGGTCTCATCGACGTGCAGCACGTGCGTGAGCGTCAGCAGCGCGCGGATCACGGTGATGCTGCCGGCGACCAGGGTGGCGGCCTCGGCCAGGATGGATGACACCCAGCCGGGTGAGACCCGGGCTCCGGTGACGTCGGCGATCAGCTGGGCGCAGCGTTCCACCGGGACGTGCTGGAACACCAGCAGATAGGCGGCGAGCGCGCGCAGGTTCGGCCCGTACGACGACGGCGCGCCCGCCACCGTCTCGGGCATGTCCGCGCTGGTGACCCGGCCGCACCCGCCGCACCGGCAGCGATGTGCCCGGTGCTCGGTCACCGTCACGGTGACCAGGGGAATGTCGCGCACCTGACGGCGCGAGTAGCCGACGCTGTCGGCGGTCAACAGCTGCTTGCCGCATCCGCCGCAGGCGTCCGGGACGTGGTCTTCGACCGCGTCGGGGACCTCGGCCATGGCCAGGCCGCCTCCCGGCGCGCCGGGTTGGCGGCCCCGCTTGCGCCCGCTCTTGGGCGGCGGCTTGTTGTCCGGCCGGACGAAGGTGTCACTGGACGGCGGTAACGAGGAGTTCCCCGAGTTGCGGCTCTGCCTGCGTTCCAGTTCGGCGACCCGTGCGTTCAGCCGCTCCACTGTCGCTTCCAACTGCGCGATCGTCTGTCGCTGGGCCTCGATCGTGGCCATCTGCCGGACCACCAGCGCGGCCAGCTCGTCATACGACGGGCGGCGCTCCGGGGTCTTCGACACCCAAAGATCATCCCATCGCGCGGGCGGTGCTCACGCCAGCAAGATCGTGAGCTGCTGAATGCCTAC
>NZ_JADOGI010000505.1 GCF_015645445.1 Nonomuraea cypriaca
GTGACTATTCACGTCGCTTCCTTGTGTAGGACTCTGTGTGGTGACGCAGCATGATCTTGCCCATGGGATGATCTTCGGGTGACTCCGGCCCAGAGCGAGCAACCGTCGTACGGCGAGCTCGTGGCGTTGGTCGGGGTGCTGACCGCGCGATTGGATGCGCTGGAGGCAGAGAACACCCAGCTCAAAACGGAGATCGCTGAGCTGCGTGAGGAGAACGCTGAGCTGCGGCGGCAGTTGGGACGTAACTCGCGGAACTCCTCGCAGCCGCCGTCGGCCGATGGCCTGGCCAAGGCGCCGCCTCGGTCGATGCGAGGCAGGAGCGGACGTAGGGTGGGCAAGCAGCCCGGAGCGCCAGGGACGGCGTTGATGCAGGTGGCGAACCCAACGCGACGGGTGCCCCACCTGCCGGCCTCATGTGCGGGGTGCGGAAGCGATCTGGCCGGTGCGGCCTTGGTGGGTGAGCCGGTGATCCGGCAGGTCTTCGACGTGCCCGAGGTGAAGGTGGAGGTCACCGCGCACGAGTTGCACACGGTGGCCTGCGATGGCTGCGGAACGCTCACCCGCGCCGCGGCCCCGGTGTTCGCCACGGCCCCGGCGGTGTATGGGCCACGAGTGAGCGCTCTGGCCGCTTATCTGTCGGTCCAGCATCACATCCCGGTCGGCCGCATTGCCGAGATCCTCGCCGACGTGGCCGGGATAGAGGTGTCCAGTGGATGGATCAGTGCCGCGGTCGGCAAGATGGCCGCCGTACTGTCCCCGGTCACCACCGCTATCGGCGATGCCATCGCCGGCGCTAGCGTGGCGCACTTCGACGAGAGCGTCACCCGCGTGAACGGTAAGAATCACTGGTTGCACGTGGCTGCGACGCCCACGCTGACCGCCTACCACATCGACGAGCACGGGCGCGGTACCGAATCGATCACCGCGTTCGGGATCCTGCCCCGCTTCACCGGCGTGGCCATGCACGACGCCTACCGTTCCTACCAGGCCTTCGACAGGTGCACGCACGCCTTGTGCAACGCGCACATCGTGCGCGAGGCCACCGGGATCGGCGAGTACGACGCCGTCGCTCGCGCCGATGGCTGGGCTGGGGCGCTGGTCCTGCTGCTGGGCGATGGTCATCGGTGGGTGGCCGCATGGCGGGACAAAGGACACGATCGCCTGCCGGCCTTCAAGTTCGATGACTTGTCCCGGCGCTTCGATGACCTGGTGGAACGGGCCCTGGCAGCGCATCCCCCACGCGGTTCGGGCAAGCAGAGCCCGGCCCGGAACCTGGCACTGCGACTGCGGGATCGAAAAGACGAGGTGCTGCGGTTCGCCGCGGACTTCACCGTCGCGTTCTCCAATAACGTCGCCGAGCAAGACATCCGCATGATCAAGACGAAAACCAAGGTCAGCGGCGGTTTCCGCACGCTCAAAGGCGCCCAGGCCTTCCTGTCCATCCGCGGTTACATCTCCACCGTCCGCAAGAACGGCCTGCGCGCCGCCCAGTCCCTCTACGACGCGCTACTCGGAACCCCCTGGACACCCGCACTCACAAACTGACGTGAATAGTCAC
>NZ_JADOGI010000506.1 GCF_015645445.1 Nonomuraea cypriaca
CATTCAGGGCTCGGTTATCGACCCCCGCTCGAAGTCCTCGACGAATGGTTCGATAATCAGTCGGTTGCGTGATAGAGTCGACCATATAGTTCATTTGGGACGTGTCCGGAAAACGCCGGGCTCCTCAGATCACAGTGCGGTCGGTCATGCCGAGCTGGCGGGCGATGGCCCGCAGGCTGTGCCCGACCGCCTTCAGTTCGTGGATTCTGGCGTGCTTGGCACGGGTGCGATCAGCGAACCGCGTCGAACCTTTGCCGGCGGTACTGCGCGCTGCCGATGCCTGTTCGGGCTGCTCGGGAACATCGGCCTGAGGGTCTGACAAGCAGGAGCGATGCCGGGCGACCGACCGTTCCACGGCTTGGATCAGGTTGTGCCACAGATGCCAGCGATCAGCGCATTGGGTGGCCTGGGGCGCGCCTTTCAGGGCGCCTTCGGCATAGGCGCTGGCCCGGTCCCGGCAGATCACTTCCACGTCAGGGTGCGCTCGAAGCCAGTCGGCGAGGGTGCCGGCCTGGCGGTCCAGCAGCAGGTCGATGGGCCGATGGGTGGTCATGTCGATCAGCACGGTGCCGTAGCTGTTGCCCCGGCGGAGGGCGAAGTCGTCCACGCCCACCGCGGTGAGCCGGCCGATCTCGGGGTCGGGCAGGGCGTGGATCAGCCGGATCAGCGTGGAGCGGCCGGCCACCAAACCCAGCACGGACGCCAGCCGCGCGCCGGCGCGGCCTGCCAACGCCAGGGCGATGGCTTCCAGCGCGGCGCGCAGCAGCGGTGTGCGGCGGGCGTGCCGCTGGGTCAGCGCAGGGACCTGCTCGACAAAGGTACGAACATCACAAGCGGGGTTGTCGCAGAAGAACCGGCGGACCTCCAACTCGATCACCATGGGCCGGCCCGAGGCGGGCAGGTCGTGAAGACGGCGGCGGTAGCGGCTGTGCCGTCTGCCTGCCGGGGTGGCACATCGCTGACATATCGCGTGGTCAGTCCTGCTCCGAGCTGTGATCAGCAGACCACCTTGATCCTGCTCGATGGCGTCGATATGCACCTGTCTGAGATGCGGGAACAGCAGAAGAACGCAGCAGGCTTCCTCGCCTGCCGGGGCATGCTGCACAATGACCTCGCGGCCGCTCGTGATGATCAGTTCCGGGATGAACCGGATCATGACGACGCGGCCGTTCTCCTGCGCGTCGAGTTGAAATCGCGATCACCTGACGACCCGCCCGCACCGGCGACGTCATCACAGGTCGTGACCAGCTTCACGGACTTTGCGCCAGATCCGGAACTGGCTCTGCCAAGATTCCTGTGGTAACTAACCGTGGTGCTCCTGGGCGAGGAGTATCAGTTTTCGGAGCAGTGATAACCCGGCCCAAACTGCGAAACACGAGTGACCGTGTGGGGTACGAATATTCGGCCGGCCCTTGACTGCGGACTCGCTTCTAGGAGCCTTCTGAAGATGTTGCTGGTGTGACAGATCGCAGGTTGAAGGTGCGGCGATCAAGGCTGTGAGGGTGGAATTTCCCTGGGGTTGCTGCCTGTTGGATGGGCCTCAGCCGGTGGTTGG
>NZ_JADOGI010000507.1 GCF_015645445.1 Nonomuraea cypriaca
GGCCTGAGCGGCTCGTACGAGGAGCCCGCCTCCCCGTCCGAGCGGCGGCTCGCGCGGGTGTGGTCGGAGGTGCTCGGCCTGTCCCGGGTCGGCAGGCACGACAACTTCTTCGATCTGGGCGGCAACTCGATCAGGCTGCTGGCCGTACTCGCGACGCTGCGCGAGCGGGGCGAGGACGGCGGCGTCGGACTGGTCGAGCTGTTCAGGCACCCCACGGTCGCCGCCCTCGCCGCCCGGCTGGAGGGCGGGGCGCGGGCGGACCACGGCGAGTCCAGGCGACGGGGCCTGCTCCGGCGCGAGCGGCTGGCCGCCCGCAGGAACGCACAGAGAGGCGACAACGAATGACTGACGCACCGGCGGTGGCCATCGTAGGCATGAGCGGCCGTTTCCCCGGCGCCCGCGACCTCGGCGAGTTCTGGGCGAACCTGCGGGACGGCGTCTGCTCGATCACCGACTTCACCGAGAACGAACTCCTGACCGCCGGGGTCGACCCCACCGAGTTGCGCGCCCCCGGTTACGTGCCGGCCAAGGGGTTCCTGGCGGACGCGGGCCGCTTCGAGCACGAGCTGTTCGGGTTCAACGCCGCCGAGGCCGCGGCGCTGGACCCGCAGCACCGGCTGCTGCTGGAGACGGCCTGGTCTGCGCTGGAGGACGCCGGGTACGACCCGCGCGCCGCCCCCGTCAGGACCGGCGTGTACGTGGGCGGCGCGCCCACCGAGCACGCGACCGCGGCCCAGGTCGACCGGCGGCTGCGCGGGCGGCACGGGCCCATGCAGGTCCGGGTCCTCACGGACCGGGAGTTCCTCGCGGGGTGGCTGTCGTACCGGCTGAACCTGGACGGGCCGAGTCTGACCGTCCACACGGGCTGCTCGACCTCGCTGGCGACCGTGCACGTGGCCGTGCAGGCGCTGCTACTCGGTGAGTGCGACCTGGCGCTGGCCGGCGGCGTGTCGGTCGACTCGCCGTACCGGCGGGGATACGTGTACGAACCCGGCGGTATCGCCTCCCCCGACGGCCGCTGCCGCCCGTTCGACGAGAAGGCGGCCGGCACGGTCGGTGGCGACGGCGTCGGGCTGGTGGTGCTCAGGCGGCTGGAGGACGCGCTCTCGGACGGCGACCCGATCCACGCGATCGTCCGCGGTACGGCGGTGGCCAACGACGGCGCGGCCCGGGTGGGCTTCACCGCGCCGGGAGTGGACGGGCAGACGGCCGCCATCGTGGAGGCGTGGGCGGCGGCCGGCCTCGACCCGGCGGAGGCCCAGTTCCTGGAGGCGCACGGGACCGGCACGGACCTCGGGGACCGGATCGAGGTGGCGGCCGCCGCGGCGGCGTTCGACGGCGCGGCCCGCTGCGCGATCGGCTCGGTGAAGTCCAACGTCGGCCACCTGAACGCGGCCGCCGGCGTGGTGGGACTGATCAAGGCGGCGCTGATGCTGCGCCACCGCACGATGGTCCCCACGGTGAACGTCACCCGCCCGCACCCCGACCTCGACCTCGAATCCACCCCGTTCCACCTGCTCACCGCCCCCACCAGTCTCTTATACACA
>NZ_JADOGI010000508.1 GCF_015645445.1 Nonomuraea cypriaca
CGGTGGTCCTGGCCGGGGTGCTCGCCGCCGTGGCTGGGCTGGCGTTCGACGGGGTGTTCCCGCTGGAGGCGTTGGTGCCGGTGGTCGGGGTGGCCGCCGGGGTCCCGTGCGCGCTGTCGATGGCGCTGGCCGGGCGGCTGCCGCTGTGGGGAGCGATCCCGGTGAGCGTGCTGGCGTGGCTGGTGGCGGTGTCGGCGACGGTGTTCAGGGCGGAGGCGTGGCTCGGGTTCGTACCCACTCCGGCGAGCGTGCGGGCGGCCCTGCTCGGCGTGCGCGACGCCGGTGGCTGGTTGCTGACCACGATCCTGCCCGCCGCCGCGGACAGCCGGGCCGTCGTCCTGGTCAGCTTCCTGGTGTGGGCGGCCAGTGCCGCGGGCGGTGAGATCGCGTCGCGGTCCAGGTCCGTGCTGCTGCCCGGGGTGGCGGCCCTGCCCGTGCTGGCGGTCGCCGTCGTGCTCGGCGTCGCGGGGGCGGGGCCGGTGGTGCCGTACGCGGCCGTGTTCGCGGGGGTCGCGCTGCTCCTGGCGCTGGTCAGGGCGGCCAGGTCGGTGCGGGCGGTCGCGCTCGGCGTACCCCTGCCGGCCTGCCTGGTCCTGGTCGCCGTCGTAGCGGCGCCCGCGCTGCCCATGGCGGAGCGCCCGTACGACGTGCGCAGGCTCGTCGAACAGCCCCCGCCGCGGCCGATCACCGGCGTGAGCGCGCTCGACCAGGTGTCCGCCTGGCTGCAGAACCCGCAACGCGAGCTTTTCACGGTCAATACGGCCTCCGACGCGAACCTCCGGCTGGCCGTCCTGGATACCTTCGACGGCGTCACCTGGACGTCGAGCGCCGGATTCGTCCCCACGGGCGGTCGCGTGCCCGGTGAGGAGGCGGCCGGGGAGACGGCGGCGCAGCGGTTCACCCTGCAGCAGTTGCGGGGGCCGTGGCTGCCCGCCGCGGACCGGCCGGTGCTGGCCAAGGGCGCCGGCATCGTGGTGGATCCCGCGACCGGCATGCTGGCCAGCGCTCAGGCGCGCGAAGGGATGGCGTACGAGGTGACCTCGGGGATCCGCCACTACCCGGCGGACGCGTTGCGCGGGGCGGTGCCCGCCGCGAACCCGGCCGCGCGGCAACTGCCCGACGGGCCTGACGGGCGGACGCCGCCGCAACGCGCCAGGCTCGCCGAGATCGCCCGCCGCGCCACCGCCGGCGCGCGCAGCCCGACCCAGCAGGCCGTACGGCTGGCCGCTTACCTGCGCAAGCATGCCGTGAACGACGTCAACTCGGCTCCCGGGCACGGGTACCGCAGTATCGAGTTCTTTCTGACGGAGTCGCGGAGGGGGACGACGGAGCAGTTCGCGGCCTCGTTCGCGTTGCTGGCCCGCGCGATCGGCCTCCCAAGCCGGATCGCCGTCGGCTTCCACCCCGGCACCTCCCCCCAGCCCTCGGCTCCCCAGGGCACTGGCTCTCAGCCTGCGGACCCCGAGGGCGTTGGCTTTCAGGGCGTTGGTGCCCTCACCCGCGCTCAGGACCTCGGCCCCCAGGGTTCGGGTGGGTCGCGGC
>NZ_JADOGI010000509.1 GCF_015645445.1 Nonomuraea cypriaca
CAGCTGACTGGGATCGCCGGCCACCAACGGCGAGATTTGCGGCATTCGTCATCCCCACGTGTACTGAACCCCAACGAGGCAAACTTTACGACGTTGAGCAACTTCTCAGGGATCCGTTAAACCTTCGTGACATCACGGTTGTCCGCCACATGACGCTCACCTGCGGAAGAACGGTCGGACGTACGCCGCACACGTTCATGACCCGCCCGGCGACCGAGCGGGTCATGAACAATTCTGACTAGTAGGGCAGGCTCAGCTCACTGAAGGTCTTGCGCAGGTACGGCCCCTTGAACTTCGGATACGCGACCGTCTTCACGTCCCCGTCCGAGGTGTAGACCATGTCCGGGTTCTTCTTGAGCCAGTCGAGCCAGGCCACCGAGCAGAACTGGGCGCAGTCGCCCTTCTTCTCCATGACCTTGATCCGCGGGATGCCGGTCGGATCGAACGACTTGCTGAACGGCGCAGGCGCGGGCGTGTAACCGGCCAGGAACGCGCCCGCGTGGCGGTAGAGCTTGCCGCGCATGGCCCACTCCTTCTTGCGCGGCTGGTTGCCGTACGGCAGGGAGATCGTGCTGGGCTTGGTGTAGGTCAGGGAGGTGATCTGCTTGGCGAGCGAGCCGATCTGCTCCTCGACCTCCTTCTGCGTGCGTCCGCGCAGGTTGAGGTGGTCGCGGGTGTGGTTGCCGATCTCGAAGCCGTTGTCCTTCAGCCAGAGCAGCACCTGGGCCTGCTCCTCGCGTGCGGACTTGCCGAACATGTCGCGCGTGACGAAGAAGGTCGCGACCGGGCGGAAGCCCGGGTTCTTGGCGGCCACCTCCCTCAGGATCGCGACGGCCGTGTCCTTCTGGGGCACGCCCATCTCGCTGAGCGTGAGTTGTGACGGGGAGGAGTCATCGAAGGTCAGGACCACGGGATGCTTGCCGGCTGGAATGTCGATCTTGCCGGACACCATCTCGGCAGCCGTGATCGGCACGTAACCGTCCTTGACCAGCCGTTCCAGGTCGGCGCGGAACTGCTGCGGCGACCTGTCGTCCGTCGAGGTCGGCTTGGGCACGATCCGATGGAACATGAGCACCGGGATCTGCCCGAGCTCGTTCGCCTTCACACTGGCCGCGGCCTTGACCTTGGCGGCCTTGCTCGCCTTGAGTTTGGTGGCGGCGTCGGCCTTGGCGTCGACGATCCTGGCGGTATCGGGCTGCGAGTCACAGCCGCTCACGATCGCGGCGACGGCGACCAGTCCCACCCCACCCAAAATTCCCAGTCGCATCCGAAACCCCCCGAGACGCGTACGACTTCTGCGAGGGGCATACCCACCTGATCAACACCGCCACGCCGCCCCCCAAGCCAAGACCAAGCCACGGCATAGCCAAGAGATGGGCAACAGCCAAGAGAGGGCAGCAGCACCGCATAGCCAAGAGAGGCCAGAACCCACCGCACAGCCAAGAGAGACCGGAAACCACCGCACAGCCAAGAGAGGCCAGAACCCGCACAGTCCAGAGATGGTTAAAAAGGGCCGCCCACGGCCCTTTTTAACCA
>NZ_JADOGI010000051.1 GCF_015645445.1 Nonomuraea cypriaca
GGGGACACCAGGGCCCATACCGGCGCGCCCCGCCGGGCTTCCGGCATGCTCGTCAACCCTGACGGCGCCCTAAACCATGATCAACCAGAGGCGGAACAGACCCACTCAAGATCGTGAAAGATTGAGGCCGGTGGCCGAGGGTGAGTCCGTGGAACTGGTGACGGTCACAGGCGTGGCGCCGAAGAAGATCGCAAAGACTGCCACGTACCCCTCAAGCACAGTCCAACCACGTCAGCAAGGCGGCCGGAATCGCTGCCCGCCCAGGAGGTGGGCATGGGAAGAGGCCGCCGATATGTGCTCGGGGGTACACACATCGACGACCTCTACCGGAGAATCGGCAGGCCTTACATCGGCGTTACAGGGTTTCTCCGATAATTTTCCGCTAGCGCAAAGTTGGGGCTCCAACGGTCATCGATGACGGTCGGTTACCTGCCGAATACGGCAACATGGGGCAACGCCTCACACGAACCCCCAGGGATGGACTAGTGGCCACCTCAGATCCGGTCTACCTGCGTGTCGTCGAAGACATTCGGCGACAGATCACCGACGGCACCCTTCCCCCCGGCGCGCCCATTCCGTCACGGGCGCAGCTGACCCGTAAGTATCAGGTCGGCGAGACCGCTGCTCGGCACGCCCTACGCGTGCTCGCGAGCGAGGGCCTCATCATCGGCCGCGTGGGCTCGGGCCATTACGTCAGGGAACGCCCTGACCTAACACCGCTGCATCGATGGCGCTTCCTTGATCATCCTGCCCCCTTCGCGGCTGACCTGCAGTCGCAGGGCAGGCGCGTGACATGGGACTGGCACAGCGAGCCGGCCGAAGCCGGTCCGGACATCGCCAGACGGTTGCGGCTCAAAGAGTCGACCACGCTCACGAAGACCCACTACGTCTTCCGCGGCGACGGCAGACCGCTCCAACTCGCCACCTCCTATGAGCCGTTGGAGTTCACGCCGCATACGGAGGAGGAACGACGGAGTCTGGTCGCGAGGATGTACGCGCACGGCATAAAGATCACCGAGATCGTCGAGAGCGTACAAACCCGCGTCCCCCGGCCTGCGGAGAGCGACGCGCTGGATCTGGCGGCCGGTGTCAACGTGCTGCACGTCGAACGCACCCACTGGGCCGGCGATCGTCCCGTCGAGACGAGCGACATCGTCATCCCGGGCGATCGGTTCCGGGTCACGTACAGCATGCCCATCTAGGACGGAACGCTCCGGGCGAGCCCGGCTCCTCGCCCGGAGCCCACCTCCGGCCCGGCATTCACGACCGATCGGCCCGTACAGCGATCAAGTCCTTGCCGACGCATGCCCTGCCTCCATCTCCCGATGGGGGCTCAGAAAGGCTCGGGGCTGTCCCGACCACACAACCGGGCTCGCGGCTGTCCCTGCCGCACGACCCGGCTGTCCGTGCCACACGACCCGGCTCTCCATGAGCTCGCCGAGGCGCTGCTCAGCTTGGGGTCGACTCATCCGCCGGCCTTTTTTCTGGCTGACTTTTCGCGCGTGCGGCTACGAATGGGGCAATCGGCTTCGACCATGAACGCGCAGGTCCCGAGGTTGTCGGTGCCCGTTGATAGAACGGTTGCGGAGGTTGCCGATGCGAGTCAAAGACCTGCCCAAGCGCGACCGGCCGCGCGAACGGCTCATGTCCAGCGGCGCCGGTGCCCTGGCGGATCGGGAGTTGCTGGCCGTACTGCTCGGATCCGGATTTCGCGGGGGGAGTGCCCTGCAACTGGCCGCTCAAGTGATCGAGCATTGCGGAGATCTCGATGGGCTCGGGCGTTCCGACCCACATCGGTTACTGACCGTGCCCGGTGTGGGTCCGGCCAAGGCCGCGAGAGTGGCCGCGGCCTTTCATCTCGTACGGCGGGCGGAGGCGTGGCCCGAGCGCGTACGAATAACCAGCACGTCTGACCTGGCCAACCAGTGCGCTCCGCTACTGCGAGGCCGAGTGCGGGAGCGGCTGGTCATGGTGGTGTGCGACGCCCGCGGCCGGGTGCTCAAGCGCCTGGTGCTGACCGAAGGCGGGTCCGACCACACGGTCCTGCCCATCCGCGAAGTGGTCACGGAAGTGCTCACCTCGGGGGGTGCCGTGTTCGGGCTTGCCCACAATCATCCAGCAGGCTCCCTCGAACCAAGCGAGGCCGACCTCGAGGCGACAGCCCAACTCGCCGTGGCCGCCGACACGGTCGGGCTCCGCCTTCTCGACCACCTGATCGTCACCGACGCGGCCTGGCGCCGCATCCCTACCCAAACCGGTGCCACCTAAGACCATAAACGCACCCTCACTCAAAAGGAATGATCCCCTGTATAGCTCCGAACAGCAGGTTCCCAAGGAACGACCATGAGAACCTAATCGCGCGGGTAGGCCGTTATGGACGTCAGCCGGCCACTACTCGTCGTGGCGCGGTCCTGTGCCTTACGAGGGGCTCGGGACCGTGTCCGTGCGTTCGCGCGGATTCCAGGTGAATCGCATTCGGAAACGTCGGCCCGAGTGCCTCACCTGGGACCACGCGCAGGACGAGTCCCCCTCGTCGGTCACGATCGCGGGCGGCATGTCCGGGTTGTCGGACGAACGCTATCCACCACAGCGTCCATGCGCTCACCAAGCTCGTCGGCAAAGGCCAATCACCGTCAATGCCGACGTCGTTGCCGCACTCATGGAGCGCGACAAAACCGGGGCGTCAATCACACATTCGCCGCACCAGCCAACGGCTGGGTGCCACACTGTTGTGTGCGGCCATCGCCCGGCTGTCCTTCGATTCACTGCGTCGTCGAAGGAGCGTGCGGTGGCCGTCACCATTTCACCAATGATCGCGATCTCCTTCATGTGGCCCGGCCAAGGCGTGGGCAACGCACACCAAGCCGGTGCAGATATGAGACATTTACGATAACGCGCGGGTCGCATAAATGTCAGATGGGTGATGGGTGAGGCCTGGGCCAATGCGCACAGGCAACTGCATAACGCGCCCATCCGGACACATTATTGGCAGCCTTTACCGCAAGACCCAAAGCCCACTCGATGATAAGAGTGCGTGCCGGACATAGCGGGTCGGCTCAAGTGACGTGGGCGCGATGGTGGCGTGGCAGGTGATCGGGCGGGTGACGATGGGAAAGGTCCCTGCACCTTGGGCACCCCGCGGGCGGGTGGCCGGCATCGGCACACAACTGGAACCAGACAGCTCGCACGGTGGCATCGGACCTGCTGGAAAACTCTACAACGGTCACCTCCCCGTCAATCAGGGTGATCTTACGGATGAACGACACCCCACCCGCCTGACAGAACTCGTACACGATCGGCTTGCACTCGCACGTGTAGTCACGGACGCGGACCCGGTTGCCCCTGGGCGTTTCAGGGGCCCATTCGAGGTCGGGCGTGTCGTTTTCGGCCGGTACGTGATGGCCGTGATAGTCACCCACTTCCCAGCTCATGCGAGAACCATAGCGCACCCGTATCTCTTGGTCTAGAGAACGTATCCATACGCCTTCAATACGTCTACTTTGAGCAGGCATGTACGGTTTCGTCTATACTCCGAACGTGCTGGATCGCGAAGGACCCGTGCCCATCTACAAGCAGGTCGCCGACCTGGTCAGCGACCAGATCAAACGCGGCGAGCTGAAAGCGGGAGACCCCGTACCGAGCGAGGCCACGCTCGAGAAGCACTACGACATCGCGCGCACCACCGCCCGTCGGGTGGCGCGGGAGCTACGCGAGCAGGGGTTGGCGTACACGGTTCAAGGCGAAGGCACGTTCGTCGGGCAGCCAGACACGCCGCGATCGCCAAAGAATATGCCGATCTATCAGAAGATTGCCGAAGAGATCGCGACACGTATCGAGAACGGCGAAATTCCACCCAACAGGGCAATCCCTGGGGAAAAAGCATTGATGCGGCAATACAGCGTCGCCAAGGTGACCGCACGGCAGGCCGTCGCGCATCTCAGGCAACAGGGCCTGGTCTTCACCGTTCCTTATCGGGGCTCTTTTGTGGAACCTCCCGAGAAGTGGCGCACGAGCAAGAATCCTTAAGCGGCCCGCAAGGTCTGGTCCGCTGGATATCCTTGGCGGGTGCTGGATCGCGAGGGTGACACCTTCCTCTATCTTCAGATCAGCGAAGTCCTCAAGTCACGCATCGTGTCCGAGCTCTCTCCGGGAGATCTCGTGATCAGCGAGGCGGAGATTCAGCGAGAGTTCAGCGTGGCCCGCACGACCGCGCGCCGGGCAATTCGCGTGCTGCGTAATCAGGGGATCGTCCACACCCGCCAAGGAGAAGGCACATTTGTGAGCGTTCCCGGCGAGACCGGTCCTCGGGGGCGCCAGACGCCGCTCTATCGGCATATCGCCGAAGAAATCCGGCAGCGCATCTCAACCGGCGAACTCGACCCCGGCGGTCCGATTCCCAGCGAGGTCGAACTGGTACGGCAGTACGGTGCCGCGCGCGAGACCGTACGCAGGGCCGTGGCACTCCTGCGTGAGCAGGGATGGGTTTTCAGCGTCCCGCATCGCGGCAGCTACGTCGCGGCCGAGGAACGGTGGCCGGATTGACTCACGATGCGGAACCACAGGCAGACCACCGTCGTGGTGTCCTCCACCTCATATCCCTCGGCTGACGACCAGTAGCGGCGGTGGCTGTCCCGCCAGTCCTCGATCGAGACGTAGCCTTCACCCTCAGATTGGGCGAACTCCCAGGTGACCTCCGCGAATGGCGTCAGCTCCACGCCGGTCACCTCGATTTCGGCCGCGTTCGCTCCCGCGTCGTCCACGAGGATGAGGTGCTCACCGACGTGCTCGAGCTCCTCGCCCTCGGCGTGGTAGTCCACGTCCAGGAGGCCCGCCGTAGCGGTCTTCTTGCCGGACAGGGTCAGGTCGGTCAGCAAGGTGCGCAGCTTGCCGGGAGTGCCTAGTTCCAGCACTCTGAGTCCGTCCATGCGGGGCCACATAGAGGAACGTTAACCTTCCGGCTCCTGCGCCGGACATGTACAGGGCGGCAGATGGCGGCGCACCGTAAGCGCACAGGGCTGCGGGTGGTCATCGGGGACCCAGGTGCGAGCTCCAGACCGCAGCGGGCCGGAGGCCCGTTGGAAGAGTCGGAGGAATGGTGCCGGGGCCGTATTAGGGTGCAGGTTGCGACGTCGTGGGTTCGTGGATGTGTCGCTCGGCGCCGAAAGGGGAGGCCGAAAGGGGAGATCGTGGCGCTGCCCGCGGGTGGTCACGTGCACAGCGAGTGGTCCTGGGATGCGCCGGACGGCGCGATGGAGCGGACCTGCGCGCGGGCGGTGGAGATCGGTCTTCCCGCGGTTGCGTTCACCGAGCACGTGGACTTCACGGCCTGACCCGGGCCGGCGACCTCGATGAACATGAGCATCTCAAGGTGTTCGTCACATCAGAAGGAACGGTGGCTCCGCCGAAACTCAACGTTGACGGGTATCTGGAGTGCGTGTAGCGGTGCCGCGATCGGTTTCCGGGGCCTTCGCATCATGAGCGGAGTCGAACTGGGCGAGCCGCAGTGCTCGCCCACATCGACTACCGATCCGCACCTGGCCGGCGCAGGGCGGGCCGTTCGATCCGAACGCGTTCCAGGAGGAATTCCGTCATGCCCTGCGGGCGCTCGCCGACAGCGGCCGGGCCCTGGAAGTCAACACGCGCAGGCGGTTCTGTCCGGAGATCGTTCGCTGGTGGCGCGACGAAGGCGGACAGACGGTCACCTTTGGGAGCGATGCCCACAGCCCGGCCGCGATCGCGTACGGCTTCACCGACGCGGCGGCGATGGTCGAGGCTCAAGGCTTCCGGCCCGGCCGCCATCCCCATGACTTCTGGACCGCTAGAAGCCGCTAGAAGACGGGGATGATGTCCTCCGGGTCGATGAAGTCGACTTGTACGCCCTCCAGGTCCAGCTCCGGGATCGCGGGAAAGGCGATGCCCCAGCGTTCCACTATCGCGCGGATTCTGGCCATGGCCACACGCCAGTTCTCGGCCTGTTCGTCGTACGACAACACGCCCAGCCCCGCTTGTCTGGCGTGGTCCATGAGGACGCGGTGGTTGTGCAGGAAGTACGGCGGGAGCTCCCAGAAGCCTTCAGGAGGCTCCCAGAGGATCATGCTGAGGAAGACGAAACCGGCTCTGAGCTGGCGGGTGATGAGGATACGCGTATCGTCGGTGAGGCCAGGCCATTCGTTTTCCAGAATGGTCATGCAGATTTGCAGATGGCGGGACTCGTCTCGGCCTATGCGTTGGAACATCTCGCTGAAGACCGGGTGATGAGTGCCCGAGGCCATCCCTCTGAAGAGCGTTGAGGCGGCCATCTCACCCATCATGAAGCTGGTGAAGAGCACCGGGAGTGAATACTTTCCGACCGCCGAGGTGTAGCCGTTCCAGTAGCGGCCGCCGTTGTGGTAGAGCCAGCCGATGTTGTTGTGCGCTGCTGATTCCAGATCGTCGGACGGGGCCCAGTTGAGCGGGCCTCCGGGCCAGAGCTTGGCTATGGTGCGCTGACAGCACTCCTCGTGGTTCATCTCGTCACGGGTGATGGAGAAGAAGCACTTCCTGACCGGGTCCTCTTCGTGCTTTTCGAAGGCCTGGATGGTGGCGCGGGCGAACACGGCCGGTCCCGAGGCGTCGAAGTTCGCCAGGACGGCGAACCAGTACATGATGCCCAGGCGCTGCTCCCGCGTGAAGTCCGCCGGATCGAGGCCGTCCCAGGGCAGGTCGGCCGGGTTCCAGACCACGCGCTTGGACTTTTCGTAGATGGCGGCGAGTTTCTCCGTCTCGACTCGCCATTCCATGGGATAGATGTTGGGCTGCGGGATCTCCGGCGCCGGCCAGAAACCGCCCTCTGGGATCGTGAGGTCCGCCATGTTGTGACACCTCCACTCCTATCCTGCGCGGCGGCGTCACGGCTTTCAAGTACGGGCGCGCTGGGTGATGGCAACGCGGACCAGTACTGCCGCAACCGCCAGGCCCGCCCAGGAGGGCCTGGGCGAGTTGGATCCGCCGTACGCATCAAGCATCGCCGGGTCCCGCTTGTGGCGTTTCAGGGCGTTATGCGGCACCTCTACCGAGACACGCCCTTACCGGGCGAGGAAGCGGGGTTCGCGTCGTCTCCAAGGGTCAAACACCGATACGGTGTAACTCGTGCCTTGTGGCATGGACAGCAGGCGAAGGAGCGGGCCGAGATGGCAGACGTAGGCGTCCGGGCGGCCCGGCGCGAGGATGTGCTCCAGGTGGCGAATACCCAGATTCGCGCCTGGCGCTACGGCTACCGGGAGTTTCTCCCCGAGGGGCCCCTTGAGCAGATGACCGGGGCGGCGGCGGAGAAGATGTGGCTGCGCCAGTGGGACGAGGCGATCGTCGCCCCGCCCACGCCCAGGCACCGGGTGCTGGTGGCGGTGGAGACCATCCTCGACACCGAGGGCTTCCCCGCCCTCGGCGCGGGCGGCAGCGCCGCCCTCACCACTCCCCGCGGCGGCGAACGCGTCGTCGGCCTGGCCTCCCATGCCCCCGCCGAGGACCCCGATCTCGACCCCACCGTGGTCGCCGAGATGCTGACGCTGCTGGTGGACCCCGACTTCGTCCGCCGCGGGCACGGCAGCCGCCTGCTCAACGCCACCGTCGACCACCTGCGCGAGGACGGCTTCCAGCAGATCGTCACCTGGGTCTTCGCCGACAACCACGCGGTGCTCGGTTTCCTGGAGTCGGCCGGTTGGGGCGAGGACATGGCGGAAAGAGTGCTCGACATGGGCCGCCCGATCCGTATGGTCAGGCTCACGACCGACATCAGCTAGAGGCTAGAGGAACGAGATGGCAACCCCTGGCCAGTGGATCGCCGGCGCTCGCCCGCGCACGCTGCCCAACGCCGTCGTGCCCGTCATGGTCGGCACCGGCGTGGCGATCGGCGAGGACGGCTTCGTGTGGTGGCGCGCGATCCTGGCACTGTTCGTGGCGCTTTCCCTGCAGATCGGCGTCAACTACGCCAACGACTACAGCGACGGTGTCCGCGGCACCGACGACCAGCGGGTCGGCCCGATGCGGCTGGTGGGCTCGCGCGCGGCCACGCCGCGGCAGGTGCTGGCCGCCGCGCTCGGCTGCTTCGCGCTGGCCGCGGTGCTGGGGCTGGTCCTGGTCCTGGTCACACAGGCGTGGTGGGTGCTGCTCGTGGGCGCGGCGGCGATCGCGGCGGCCTGGTTCTACACCGGTGGCAAGCACCCGTACGGCTATCACGGGCTGGGCGAGCCGGCCGTGTTCGTGTTCTTCGGGGTCGTGCCCGTGGTGGGCACGGCGTTCGTGCAGACCGAGCAGCTGAGCTGGCCCGCGCTCGTCGCGTCGATCCCGGTGGGGCTGCTGTCGTGCTCGATGCTCGTGGTCAACAACCTGCGCGACGTCGGAACCGACGGGCAGGCGGGCAAGCGGACGCTGGCAGTCGTGCTGGGCGCCGACCGCACGCGTACGCTTTACGTGGCGTGTCAGGTGGTGCCGTTCCTGGTGGCGCCGGCGATGATCCCGGTCACGCCGTGGGCGGCGCTCGTGCTGCTGGCCGCGCCGCTGGCGATCACCCCGATCAGGACCGTACTCGCCAAGGCCGTGGGTCCTGCGCTGATCGCGGTGCTGCAGCAGACGGGCAAGCTGCAGATGGCGTACGGCGCTCTGTTCGCGCTCGGGCTGGCCATAGTCTTCTGAAGCGAAGCCGCACATCGCCTTCTGAAGCGAAGCCGCACATCGTCTTCTAAGGTGAAGAACGTGAGAGAGTTCATCGCCGGCCTGCCGAAGTGCGAGTTGCACCTGCACATCGAGGGCACGCTGGAGCCGGAGCTCAAGTTCGAGCTGGCCGGTCGCAACGGCCTGAAACTGCCGTACTCCTCGGTGGCGGAGATACGGGCCGCCTACACGTTCGACAGCCTGTCCTCCTTCCTGAAGATCTACTACGAGGGCATGCGGGTGCTGCGCACCGAGCCCGACTTCTACGACCTGGCCATGGCCTACCTCCGCAGGGCCGCCGCCCAGAACGTGCGTTACGCCGAGATCTTCTTCGACCCGCAGGCGCACACCTCGCGCGGGGTGCCGTTCGACGTGGTGATCCGCGGGCTGCGGCGGGCGCTGATGGACGCGCAGGCGCAGCTGGGGGTGCGGGCCCAGCTCATCATGTGCTTCCTGCGCGACTTCCAGGCCGAGTACGCGATGGCCACGCTGCTGGAGTCGCTGCCGTACAGGGAGTGGATCGCCGGCGTCGGACTCGACTCCGACGAGAGGGGCAATCCGCCGGTGAAGTTCGCGACCGTCTACGCGCGCGCCAGGCAGGAGGGCTACCTCCTGACCATGCACTGCGACGTCGACCAGGACGACGCTATCGAGCACATCCGCCAGGCCGTCGAGGACATCGGCGTCGACCGGATCGACCACGGCGTCAACATCCTGGAGGACCAGCGGCTGGTGGACCTGGTGCTGGCCCGGGGCATGGGGCTGACCTGCTGCCCGATCTCCAACGGCTACGTCACCGACTCGATGAAGGCCGAGGGCATCCGCAAGCTGCTCGACCTCGGCGTACGAGTGACGATCAACTCCGACGACCCGGCCTACTTCGACGGCTACGTGCTGGAGAACCTCGAAGCGCTCCAGCACGCGCTCCAGCTCACCGAGGCGGAGCTGGCCCAGCTCGAACGCAACGCCTTCGAGATCACCTGGCTGCCCAGGCACCTCAAGGACGCCTATCTGGCCGAGCTCGACGCGTACGTCACAGGAAAAGGCTGACGGCACCGTCATCACAGTTCGATAACCCCTCGTATTACGAGGCGTAGAGGATGCATCCTCTTGCTGGAGGGACACCATGGCCGATATCGCGACGCTCTCGAATGCGCCGGTCAGCCGGCGAGAATTCCGGGGTCACGTCGATCCGCGTGTTTCGGCCATGACCAATTCCGCCACCCGGACGCCCGTGATCGGCGGGTGAGCGCGATGCACCCCGCGCACCCCGCCAACGTCCGCTACGACCTGTACGGCCTCCCGTCCGGAAATCCCTACTCCACCCAGCCTCTGGACCCCCTCACCCGCGAAACCGACCACGAGCGACTGCTCGAACTCGAGGGTTTCGTCCACCTCCCCGCGATCAAGAAGGCCGTGGAGCGGGCCGTGGGCGCGGAGGGACCGGCGTTCTTCCTGATCAACGGGGTGGGCAACAGCGGCCGCACGTCCCTGGCCAACCACGTCATGTACCTCTACAAGCTCGCCAGGGCCGCTCACCCGGCCCCCTGCATGCTGCTCACGCACTCACCGGAGGCCGGCGAGATGACGCACGACGCCTACAAGACGCTGCGCTCGACCCTGCTCTGGCTGCGCAACAAGATGCGGCAGTGCCACGTCGCCATCCCTCCTGACCTGGCCGACATGTTCGCCGAGCTGAGCAGGAGGCCGCGGGAGTCGCCGCTGGACGACTACGACCTGCAGGGCATCGCCGAGTACGCGGCGGGCACGCTCGCCGACGCCGGCCACAAGATCTGCTTCGGCATCCGGTACGAAGGCGTCGCCACCAAGGAGCTGATCACCCAGAGCACCAAGGTGTTCGAGAACACGAGCACGCTCGTGGTGTTCACCGTCGACGACTACCGGCACGCGGACACCGTCCAGCTCACGGAGACGGACCGGCAGGAGTTCGCCAAACGCGGGCACATCGTCGACCTGCCCACGCTGACTCCCACCCAGATCGCGGCCCTCGCCGAGCACCGGTGGACCGGCCGGCCGCCCGTCCCGTTCGATCCGCAGGCCGTGCGCGAGGTCTTCAACGGGCGGCCGTACACGATCGGCGAGGCCCTGCACCATCTCCGCGTGCTGCTCGACGTCCGGCTCAGCGAGTACGACAGGGACGATCCGTGGCCCAACGAAGACCTGAGCATCCGCGGGAAGTGGCTACGGCTGAAGATGTGGCAGGGCGAGCGATGGTATGGAACGAGAGGCTTCGATGCCTGAATACCCCACCCGCAACCCGTTCCCGGCCCGGGGCACCTCCAGCGCCGAGGAGAGCGTTCCGGCCGACGTGCTGCTCGACTGGGCCAAGCACACTCCGACCGCGCTGCTCGCTGGCGTACGCGACGCCAAGCGCCTGGCCGTGGACTACGTACGCGCGTTCAGGAACGCCACCACCCGCACCGGCGGCGTCGGCTGCCTGTACGGCCCCCACGGCATCGGCAAGACTCACGCCGCCCGCCACCTGATGGCCTGCCTCGTCCGGGAGGACCCCGACGCGGTCCAGCTCTACGTACGCTTCCAGGACGACGATTTCGTGGCCGCGTACCGGCGCCTGGTGTGCCAGCTCTCGCAGCCGCTGCTCACGGACGCGATCCTGCGTTATCTGGGCACGCTGGCCGGCGACCAGGCCGCGGACGCGGGCGCTCCTGAGGACAGGAGCAAGGTCGTGGCCGCGATCGGGGCCGACCCGGCCCGGGTGTTCAAGCTGTTCGCCGACCACCTGGTCGACGGCGGCCGGGTGCTGGAGGCGCAGGCCAGGGAGATCGCCGCCGTGACGGGCGACGCGCAGCGGTTCCAGCGGGCGCTGTCGTACCTGGTCAGGCCCGAGTTCTCCGACGCCGCCTACGACTGGCTGTGCGGCCGGTCGATCCCGCCCGACACCGCCCGCGCGCTCGGGGTCGGCGGCCGGATCGACGACCCCGAGACGTGCAGGTACGGCCTGCAGCTCCTGACCACGCTGATGACGCGCGGCGGGCGGCCTTTCGCGGTGGTCCTCGACCAGTGCGAGAAGTTCCTGCTCGATGACGGGGTGCCGGTGCCGGCGAACCTCGGGCTGCTGCAGAGCCTGGTCGAGGTGATCCCGCGGGCCGGCGGGATGCTGCTCCTGGTGGCCAGCGTGGCGGGATGGGAGGCCATGCCGCCTGACCTGCACCAGCGCATCGGCCCCGGCGCCCACAGCCTGCTGCCGCTCGAACCCCACGAGGCCAGGCTCGTGCTCCACGTCTACGTCAAGGCCGTCCGCCAGGACCCCGGCGCGGGCATCTGGCCGATCACCGACGGCGGCCTGCTGGAGCTGCTGCGACACAGCGGCGGCAACGTCCGCCTGCTGCTCCAGCTCGCCTGGGCCGCGTTCGAGGCGGCCGGTGCGAATGAGGAGATGGAGATCGACGCGGAGCTGGTCGCGGCCACCGCCGTGCGCTACCAGCACGCCCCCGGGCTGGCCGACCTGGGGATGCTCGTCGAGGCGAGGCTGCTGGCGGCCGGGCTCGACGCCGCGCGGGTCGGGGAGACGGCGTTCCAGCTCCCCGACCGGCGGGCGCCGCGCGCGGTCATCAAGCTGAGCGAGGCGGTCTTCTTCGACGACGAGGTGGCCAACGCCGTCGAGCTGGTCGCCCCCGGCGGTGACCTGCTGCCCAAGAACCGCGCCGCGCTCACGGCGCTCGTCGTCACCGGTTACGTCAGCCCGCCGGTGTTGTCCGCCCTGCGCGGCGTGGTGCACACGGTGCTGGTCGCCGACGGCTCCCCGGCCTTCTCCCGTGGGCTGGACGAGCTCGTACGGCAGATCGGCTCGGCGCTGGCCGCCCCGAACCGGCCCGCGTCGGACCCGGCCCAGCTCAGCGAGGCGGTCCGCGACCTCAGGGCGTACCTGGAGGTGCTCAGCTCCCAGCGGAGCGGCGAGTCGGCCGCGCTCAGCCGTGACTTCGGCGAGGCGGCCAGGCAGCTCCAGGAGCCGGCGACCTCCGGCTGGCGGGCCAGGCGCGCCCAGCTGACCCAGCGCATCGACCAGGTCAGGGCGGATCGGACGGAGACGGACTGGGCCGGCTTCATCAAGGCCCGCCGGCGTGTCGTCCACGACTGGCATCTGCACCTCTATCTGCTGGTCGTGAGCGTCGCCGTCGCCGTGGCTGCGCTCGTGGCCGTCCAGATCTCAACGACGAAGATCATGAATGGGGTGCTGCTGGCGGGCACCGTGGTCGGCAGCGGCCTCATGGTCTACGCCGGCGGCCGGCTGGCCACGATGAGGCTGCGCCGCGCCCGCACCGGGCTCGAGACCAGGGACGACCTCGACCAGCTCGCCAGAGAGCTGCGGCCGCACGCCAAGCGGGACGCCGCCGACCCCGCCGCCCGCTTCGCCTACGCCTGGACGGAGGACCCCGACCGGGGGTTTGGGGCGCTGGTCCACGCCATCCTGATGGAGCCGCTCCCGCTCGTCCGGCAGGCGCTCGGCCGCCGGCTGGCGATGACCGAGCGCACGCCCGCCGACTGTGTGGAGGAGGTGCAACTCGGCATGCGCGAGCGGATCCCCGAGGTGCTGATGCTCCTGGCGCGTAGGCAGCACCTCGCGGAGCTGGAGCGGCCGCCGCGAACCCTTCGCGATCTTCCGCCCGACCTGCGCGTCCTGGTGGCGCTGGCCAACCCGGGAGCGCCTGAGCTGGCCGCCGGCGTGCGGTCGCAGCACCCGGCCGAGACGGTGCTGGCCGCGCTCGGCGTACGCGGGCTGTCACATCCGCTCGCGCGGGCGTACCGCGGCGGGCTGGAGCAGCTCGCGCCGGGCACGATCACGCCGAACGAGCTCAGGGCGGCCGCCCGGCTGCTGTCCCCGTTCGAACGCGACGGGCTGGGCGCCTACGACTGGCTCCCCGTCATTCCCGAACTCGACCAGTTGTACCTCTTTTTCGAGGAGTTGCTGTATTACCAAGAAGAAATTCGCGCCTATCGCCATAAATCTTGACTCGTTCGCGAAGTCATGGAGAGATAGACGCGAGGGGGTCCAGCGTTCCTCGCCACGCGAGTGGCGACGCCATGGAGCGCACGACGCATAAGAGGTAGCCGTTGTTAGGAAGCCCTGATTCGGAACCGCTGCTCACCCAAGGGTTCCCGGAATTCCTCGACGTCGACGCGCTGCTGGCCGGTGGCTGGAGACCACTGGCCTTCCAGCAGTTCATCCTGAAGATCCACAGCCGCTGCGATCTCGCCTGCCGCCATTGCTACGTGTACGAGATGGCGGACCAGAGCTGGCGCGACCAGCCGCGCAGGATGTCCGACGCCGTAGCCGACCGTGTGACCGAGCGCATCGCCGAGCACGCCTCCGCCCACGACCTCGCGGAGATCGACGTCATCCTGCACGGCGGCGAACCGCTGCTTGCGGGCCCCGACCTCATCTCCCGCCTGGTACGCGGCGTGCGGGGCGCGGTGAACACGGGCACCAGGGTCAACGTCAACATCCAGACCAACGGTGTACGGCTCAACGAGGACTTCCTGCGGCTGTTCGAGTCGCTGGAGATCCGGGTCGGGGTGAGCCTGGACGGGGACGCCGAAGGCCAGGACCGCCACCGCCGTTTCGCCGACGGCCGCGGCAGCCACGCCCTGGTGAGCGAGTCGCTGCACCGGCTGACCTCGGGGCCGTACCATCACCTGTTCAGCGGGATCCTGTGCACGGTCGACGTGCGCAACGATCCGGTGCGCACGTACGAGGCGCTGCTGGAGTTCGACCCGCCGGCCATCGACTTCCTGCTGCCGCACGGCAACTGGACGTCCCCGCCGCCGTTCCGCGAGCCCGGCTCGGCGGCGACGCCGTACGCGGACTGGTTGATCAAGATCTTCGACCTCTGGTACGAGAGCCCCGTGCTGCAGACCGAGATCCGCCTTTTCAGGGAGATCATGCGGCAACTGATGGGCAGCTCCTCACGCGCGGAGACCATCGGACTGTCCCCCGTGCGCATGGTGGTGATCGAGACCGACGGCGGCATCGAGCAGTCGGACATACTCAAGAGCACCTACCAGGGCGCCACCGCCACCGGCGGCCTGCACATCCTGCGCGACCCCTTCGACAAGGCGCTGCTGCATCCCGCGATCGCCGCCCGGCAGGTGGGAGAGCTGGCGCTCTCCCCCACGTGCCGGCGCTGCGCCATCGTCTCCACCTGCGGCGGCGGCCTGTACGCCCACCGCTACAACGCGGCCACCGGCTTCAGCGGCCCGTCGGTCTACTGCCCCGACCTGTACCGGCTGATCAACCACATCGGCGCGCGATGCGAGCGGGACATGGCCAGGCTCCGGGGAGGCGGATGAGCCCGATGAGCGGCAGGGCCCCGCACCGGATCTCCGGCACGGCGTTCGCCACGCTGGCCACGGGCGGCGGCGGCGCGCAGGCCGTGGGCGAGTTACGCGCCGCCGAGGACAGCAAACACCGCCTCCTGGTACGCCTGCTCGTCGCCGAGGCCCAGCGGACCGGGCACCCGCACGCCGGCCTGGCCGCCCGCGCCTACGAGGTGCTGTCGGAGCTGGAGTCCGGCGCGCCGGAGGAGGTCGGCCGGTGCCTGCGCCATCCGGCGGTGGGCGCGTGGGCGTTGCGTACCTGCCGTGGCGACGCGGATCCCGGCCGGCTGGCGGCCGTCGCCCTGGCCGCGGCGGTGCGCACGCGTACGGCCTGCCGCCTGGACACGCCGGTGGCCGGCGGCGAGCTGATGCTGCCCTCGCTGGGCCTGCTGGCCCTGCCCGGCGACGTTCCCGAGGTGGCCACGGTGTCCGTGGAACCGGTGGGGGGCGGGGCGGAGCTGCGTGCCGGCGGTCACGTACGCCGGATCGACCTGTCGCGTGACGGGCCGGGCTGGCGGGTCCTGCACCGCGTCACCCTCGCCCCGGACGTGGTGATGACCATCGACGACCTCGACCCGTACCGGTGGCCGGGCGACGACGTGGACGAGCGCCTCACCGAGGGGCGACGGCAGCGGTGGTTCGCGTGCCTGCGCGAGGCATGGGAGATCCTGCGGGCCCGCCACCTGACGGTGGGCGGCGAGATCGCGACGGCGGTCTCCGTGCTCACCCCCGTCGTCACCCCCTCGCTCGAAGCGCACAGCGCCTCGGCGCGGGACACGTTCGGCACGATCGCGTTGTCCGACCCCGCCGACGGGATCGGCATGGCGCTCACCCTGGCGCACGAGCTCCAGCACGCCAAGCTGAACGCCCTGAGCGAGGTGGTGGAGCTGATCATCCCCGACGACGGGCGCCGCTACTACGCGCCGTGGCGCCCGGACCCGCGCCCGGCCTTCGGCCTGCTGCACGGCGCGTACGCGCACGCGGGCGTCGCCGGCTTCTGGCGGCGGCACACCGGCGAGCCCGAGCACCGATCACACGCCCAGGTGGAGTTCGCCCGGTGGCGCGAGGCCGCGTACCAGGTGACCGGCACGCTCCTGGACAGCGGCGCGCTGACGGAGGCGGGCACGCACTTCGTCGGCAGGTTGCGTGACACGCTCGGCCGCTGGCGAGCGGAGCCGGTGACGCCCGCCGCCGCGGCCCAGGCCCGCCTGCGGTCCGAAGACCACAAGAAGGCGTGGGCCGGAACCGAGCCGTGACGGCGATCAGATGGGCGGCGGGTCGAAGTCGCAGTCGATCCGCTCGCCGGCCAGCAGCGCGAGCGAGTCGGGGTGCTCGCGCCCCATGACGAGATCGAAGCGCCGCGTCGTCTCCGCCAGCAACCGGCCGGCCTCCTCCTCCGCGCCCGTGGCCCGCAGGTCGAGGCTCAGGTTGGCGGCGCAGACGAGGCTGAGGTAGTGGTCGGGGCTGAAATAGGTCTGGACGCGCCGGTGGGTCTCCTCGCCCAGGCGGCGCGCGGCGTCGTGCCGGCCGAGCGCGGCCAGGTCGTTCTGCAGATTGATGGCGCAGGTCAGGGCGTAGTCGTGGTCGCGGCTGACCCGCTCAGCGAGGCCGGCCAGGGCGTCCTCGCTGATCTCCCGCGCCGCGGCGGCGTTTCCGCCCAGGCGGGTGAGGAGGGCCAGATTGATCTTGCCCGCGTGGGTGTACGGATGATCCGGGCCGAACACGTCCTGGTAGTGCGTCAGGCCGCGATGCACCATCTCCAGGGCTTCGTCGTGCTGACCGCTCACGCGCAGGGCGTTGGACAGGCCGAGCGCCGCCGCCATCGTGTCGGCGTGCGCGTCTCCGTAGAGGCGGCGCAGGCGGGCGTAGGTGTCGAGCATGAGCTCCAGGGCCTCGGGCGCCCGGCCGCTCCTGCGCAGGGAGATCGCGAAGTCCTTCGCCGCGAGCAGGGTGGCGGGGTTGTCGTCGCCGAGTTGCGCCACGCCGTAGCCGTAGGCCTCTTCCGCCAGGTCGGTCGCCACCTCGAACTGGCCGCTCAGCCGCACGGCCCGGCCCAGGTTGCTCCACGAGTGGAGCAGCAGGCGCCGCCCGAGTCCCTCCGCGCTGCTCATTTTGAGGTGGACCTCTTCGAGGACCTCATGCGCCTTGGCGTACTCACTGGTGAGGATGTAGTCGACGCCCAGGTTGTTGAGCACGCGCAGGGTCCTGACGTCCTCCTTGCCCATCAGCCGTTCGTACGCCTCGCGCGCCTCCTCGTCGACCTCCCTGGCGAGCAGGAAGTCACCGCGGCCGCGGAGCGTGGAGGCGTAGCTGCTCGTCGCCCAGAGCGTCTCGGTGTGCTCGTGGCCGAGGGACTCGCGCATCATCTCCAGGGTCTGGGAGTCGAGCTCGTGGGCCTTGGTGTAGAGGGTCAGCGCGCGGTAGACGTTACCCAGATGGATGCGGGCGACCAGGACGTCGGAGTGGCGCTCGCCGCTCGTTTCCGACCACCGCTGGATGTACTGGTCCAGCAGGATCTGGGCCGGGTTGTAACTTCCTCGTTGGTACAGATATCGCACGAGGTCCAGGGCGAACTTGCGGACGGCCGGCTCCTGGCACTTGATCAGGCCGGACGGCTCCAGATGGGCGGCGAGCTCCTCGAACGCGGGCCACTTGCTGGTGTCGTCGGGGTCGTTGGGCGCGCTGCCCGCCAGGAGCAGGTGCACCTCGTGCCGCAACTCGGCGCGGGCGTCCTCCGGGGTCTCGTCGCGCAGCAGCGCCTGGTTGAGCCGGTGGACCTGGAGGGTTCGGGTGGACGGCTCGACCTTGACCAGGGCCAGGCGTTCGAGGTTGCTCAGGGCGTTGGTCAGCAGGATCGTGTCGGACAGGATGGGGGCCAGCCGCGGGCCGACCGCCCGGTTACCGCGGCGGAACACGTCGCGCGGGATGGGCTCGGGGCCGAAGAACGCGCAGCACCGCAGCAACTCGACGGCCTCGGGGATGCGGTCTTCGAGCTGGGAGACCGACACCTGCCACGCCGCTGTCATGGACTGCGGGTAGGTGGGCGCCTTCTCCAGGCTGAGCAGCCGGCTCGTCTGCTTCTCCAGCAGGCCGACGTATTCGTCCACCGACATCAGCGTGCGCGACAGGAGCGCGGCGGCCTGCTCCAGGGCTAGCGGCAGGTCTCCGAGCATTTCGGCCAGCTGGTTGGCCTCCGCCTCGCTCACCGCGCCGGCGAGGCGCCTGCGCAGGAACGCCATGCTCTCCTCACGCTTGAACACGTCCACCTGAATGGTGGCCTCGTGGTCGCTCCAGCGCGAGTTGCGCGAGGTGATGAGGACGTGACCGGGACCTCTGGGGATGTAGTCCTTGATGTACTCGGGGTCCTCGGCGTTGTCGAAGATCACCAGCCAGCTGCGGTAGGGCGTCCCGTTCTGCAGCGTGCGTAACACCGACTGGGTGGCCTGCTCGACGCCGGTGCTGGTCGAGGAGGGGAGGCCGAGCTCCGGGGCCATCGCGGCGAGCGCGGAGGGGACCAGCATCGGCTGGTCGGCCGACACCCACCAGACCAGGTCGTAGTGCGCTCGGTATTGCCAGGCGTATTCGATGGCCAGCTGTGTCTTGCCCACACCGCCGAGCCCCTGGAGCGCCCGTGGCTGCGCCACCACGGCCGTCACGGTGTTGATGCTCTTCCTGAGCGCGCTCAGGAGGTCGGCGCGGCCGGTGAAGTTCGGGTTGCGTTTGGGCACCCTTTCCCAGACCTTGGGCACCTGCGCTGGTATGGAGTGCGAATTCTCGGCCACGTCGCTCCTCCCGCTCCCCGCCCGAAGAAAGTCGGCTGATCGTACGCCCATCCTAGAGGTTGATTAGTCGACTCGCTTATCACAGAATCATAATAAGAATCATGCGCGATCTTGGTCGAGCTCGAAGATGCGCACGCCCATTTAGCGCCTGTACGTCATGTGGATATTCGGGTGGCCCGAAACAGAGGGAGCGCACATGCATGATGGACAGTACGGATCCAGCGCACTGATCGACGTGACCCACGTGTCATTGCGCCACCTCCAGGACATGGAGAGCGCGGCGCTGCGGGCGGCGGTGGCGTCCTGCCTCGGTGACGACAAGGAGCAGGTGGCCGCCTTCTCGAATTCGATCTAGAGAGCATCTCCCCCATCTTTCCCAATAGGGGTGTAAACCGGGAGCACTGCGGTGCGCCCGGAGAGCACCTTGTCCCTGCGGAGGATGTGCGAACCGCGCCGCGCGTGCGAAGATATCGACCTCCTTGACCGCCACGGAGGAAATGTGCGGTGACATGCGGCTGCGGATGGGATCGGCATGGTGACTTCCGGCATGAATGCACAGCAGGCGACGCCGGCGCCGTACAGAGGTGTACGCGTCTTTCGCGCTGAGGACCACCACAGATTCTTCGGACGTGACGAGGAATCCCACGAGATCCGCAAACTGTGGCAGACCCAGCGGCTGACCGTCCTGTACGGCGCTTCGGGCATCGGGAAGACCTCGCTGATCCAGGCCGGCGTCATGCCGCTGCGCAGCCCGAGCCGCACCGACGTCCTGCCGCTCGGCCAGGTCTCCTACGGATCCGCCTTCCCCCAGGCCGCGCTGCCGCCGCACAACCCCTACGTGCTGGCCCTGCTGATGTCCTGGTCCCCGCCGGTGCCGCCGACCCGGCTGGCGGGCCTGACGATCCCCGCGTTCCTGCGGGCGCGGCCCGTCAAGCGCGACGCCTACGGCGACCCGGCCCTCACCCTGGTCGCCGTCGACCAGGTCGAGGAGCTGTTCGACGGCGGCCGGCGCAATCGGCTCTACCGCGACTGGTTCTTCGCCCAACTCGCCGAGGCACTGCGCGCGGACCCGGGGCTCCGGCTGCTCCTGTCGATCCGCGGCGACCGGCTGACGGGCCTGCTGCCGTACGAGCGGGAGCTCGCCGGCGGGCCGCTGGAGCGCTTCCCGCTGGAGGCCCTGAGCTTCGACGGCGCGCTTGAGGCGGTGAACCGGCCGCTCCAGGGCACCGGCCGCGCGTTCACCGGCGGCTCGGCCGACCTGCTCGTACGCGACCTGGTCAAGATCAGGGCGCGTACGAGTGCCGTAGCGGAGCGGGCGGGTGTGGAGCCCGTCCACCTCCAGGTCGTCTGCGAGGCCATGTGGAACGCCCTGCCCCCGCGAGCCACCGAGATCACCAAGTCCGACGTGCAACTGTTCGCCGACAAGGCGCTGGCGCACCACTACGACAGGGAGATCAGGGAGATCGCCGCCGAACGGTTCGACGGCGACGGCCGCAGGCTGCGGACGTGGCTGCGGCTGACGTTCGGCGACGGGGCGGGGGGCAGGCAGCCGGTCAGGCACAGCTCGATCAAGACGGCCGGCATCGGCAGGACGGTGATCGCGCTGCTGGTCAAACGCCACCTGCTCCGGGTCGACCAGCGGCTGGGCGTGAGCTCGTACGAACCGGCGTACGACCGGCTGCTCCAGCCCGTCAAACACGGGGACGAACAGCACGTCGACGAGCCGCCGGCACGGCTGGGCGCCGAGGGCCTTCTCCACGAGGCCGAGGACGCCCTGCGCGAAGGCGATCTCCTGCTGGCCGCCAGGCTCGGCGAGGAGGCGCTGGCCGGATCCGAGGAGCACGACCTGCGACTGCGCGCGCAGATCGAGTCGCTGCTCGGCAACGTCGCGCACGAGCACGACGACCTGGACGACGCCATCACTCACTACAGCGCGGCGGCGCGGAGCTTCGAGACCGCCGGAGCCGTGGCCGCCGTGGGGCCGCTGCTCACGGCCATCGGCCGCCTGCGCCTGGCTCAGGGCTCCCCGGCGAAGGCCGTGAAGGAGCTACACGCCGCGATGGTCCGCGTGCCGGCCGACCTCACCATTCAGACGGAGCTCGCCTGGGCCCTGTGGCACGGCGGCCACCCTGACGCGGCAGTGGGCGTGCTCAACGACGTGCTCGACCGGGAGGGGGACAACACCGACGCCCTGCTCAGCCGGGGTCAGATCCTGGCCGGCATGGGCCAGGCCCGCGCCGCCCTGCGTGATCTGGACCGGGCCAGGCCCCTGCGCTGGCCCTTCGCCAAGGTCGCGCACGCCCTCGCGCTCGCGCAGACCGACAGCATGAAGGAAGCGCAGCAGGAGATGGTGGAGGCGCTCGCGGAGTCCGTCGACCACCACGGCCCCCTGCTTTTGTACGCGGCGCGGGTGGAGCAACTCGCCGGCAAGACGAACTCCGCGGTTGAGCTGGCCAAGCAGGCGATCGACGCCAAGACGCCGAAGCTGCCCGCCCACATGGCCGAGGACGCCAGGCGGCTGGTCGGCGCCCGGTAACGCGACAGGCGCCCGGACGAGACCGGCGTCGTCCGGCAGGTCGGGCAACGGCGGAGTGAAGGTGTGCCGCAACCAGGGCACCCTCGTCACCAGCACCGCCGCCAGCAGCATGACGGCGAACAGCACCCATGCCCCACCGGTCACGCCCCACCAGGTGACCAGGAGGCCGCCGAGCGGGGCCGCCAGGCACAACGAGCCGTGCGACGACAGGCGCGAGACGCCCACGACGCGGGCCAGCGTACCCGGATCGACCTTGTTGACCTCCACGGACCTGATCGCCACGTTGCTCAGCGCGCCGCCGAGCCCGGTGGTGAACAACGCGGCCGCGAACAGCAGCGAGCGCGCCTCCACCGCCGCCCCGACCGCGGCGAGGAAGAGCGCCAGCACCCAGATCCACGTGTGGCCGAGCAGCACCTCGCGCTGGGGGCGACGGAAGAAGGCCGTGGCCGAGCCGAGCGCCCCGCCCACCCCGCCGGCCGCGAGCACGAGCCCGATCTCCAGCGACGACATGCCCGCCGAGCCGGCGACGAAGACCATGATGAGCGCGTTGACCATGAGGTTGGTGAAGGTGGTCACGGTGATCGCGCCGCCCAGGAACCGCTGCTTCCTGAGCGCCTGGAAACCCGCGGACAGATCGCTCAGCAGCGCCCGGTTGGCCGACCTCCGCACGGACCCGCGACGCAGGCTGAAGAACAGCCCCCAGGAGACGGCGAAGAGCGCGGTGTTCATGGCAAAAGGGATATAAGGCCCCAAGCCGAAGAGGTATCCGCCGAGCGGCCGACCGGCGATCGACGCGAGATGGCTCGCCGCCTCGCTCTTGGCCAGCGCCCGCTGCATCATGACCGGCTGCACCAGCGACGGCAGCAGCGCCGCCTCCGCCAGCGTGTAGAGGACCCACAGCGTGCCCTCGGCGGCGGCGGCCCCCAGCAGGTGCCACAGCGACGGGCCTTCGAACGGGATCACGACCAGCACGGACGCCACGCTCAGCCAGCGGCCGAGCTCCGCGCACAACATGATCGTACGCGGGGGGATCCGGTCGACCAGGAGCCCGCCGGGAACGTAGAAGACCAGGATCGGGATCGTCAGCGCGAACCCCGCCCAGCCAGCGGCGGTGGGCGACCCCGTCTGCGCCAGTGCGAGGAGCGGATAGGCGACGGCGAGCGTACGCGTGCCCACCGTGGAAATGGCCGAACCAGCCCAAACAAGGGCAAGTCTGGCAGTTTTCGGTAGGACCGGGATATCTGGCAACGAATCTGTCTCGCTCACGCCCCCCGCCCCGGCCGGTGCCTCGTCGGGCCTGACCTTATGGTCCCGTAGGGGGGTGGGCATGCGCGAAACCGGCCTCTTGCTGGAAAGAAAGGGGATTGCCTACCGTGGCATTGCGGTTTGGACCCGTGAAGTATATGGGACCGATCCTGAACCGCGCAGCAGCATGAACGATCAACAACCGTGCCGTTGAACAGGAGAATTAAGGCTCATAGTCGCTTGTGGGATACGGCGTGATCATAAAGGGCCTCACGTAGGGATATTTACGGTATGCCAGGCTTTGGCCATTTGTGTCGCGACTTTTCGGGACTTGGTGTTGGTCGGGGGCAGGTCGTGCTGCTGCATTCGTCGCTCAGCAGCCTCGGTCATGTCGAGGGCGGGGCGGCCACGGTCGTCGCGGCGCTCCGCGCCCTGCTCGGCGACGACGGCACGCTCGTGGTGCCCTCGGGCACGCCGTCCAACTCCGACACCTCTCCCGTCTACCGCCGCGCGGTGGCCGGGATGAGCGCGGACCAGGTCGCCGGCCATCGCTCCCGCATGCCGCCCTACGACCTGGACTCGACGCCCTCCGAGCTGACGGGCCGCGTCGCCGAACACGTACGCACCCTGCCAGGCGCCCGTCGCAGCGCGCACCCGCACACGTCCTTCGCCGCCGTCGGGCCGCAGGCGGCGGCGATCACCGCCGGCCACGCCCGCGACTGCCTGCTCGGCGAGCGCTCACCCCTCGCCAGGCTCTACGACGCCGACGCCCTCGTCCTGCTGCTCGGCGTGGGGTTCGAGCGGTGCACCGCCTTCCACCTGGCCGAGTACCGCTACACCGATCATCCGCCGCGGCGCACCTACCGGGGCGTGGTGGACGACGGGGACGGGCGGGTGTGGTGCGAGTTCGAGGACGTGACCGTGGACGCGAGCGACTTCGGCGTGCTGGGGGCGGGCTTCGAGGCGACCGGCGCGGTCCGGCGGGGCCGCGTGGGCGCTGCCCAGGCCCGCCTGTTCTCCCTGGTGGCCGCCGTCGACCACGCCACCGACTGGTTCACCTCCCACCGCACCCCGGATCAGACAACCCGCTGACGCCCCAGCCCGGACCAGACGACACGCCCCCGTCTCCGAACCAGGCCACCCGCCGGCGCCCCGGCCCGCCCGGGACCAGACCACCCGCCAGCATCCCGGCCCGCCCGGGACCAGACCACCCGCCAGCATCCCGGCCCGCCCGGGACCAGCCTGTCAGTGGCGCAGGACCACTCGGGGGGCCACCTCGATGCCCAGCTCGCGCTCGTGCTCCACCAATGCGCGCAGCTCGGGTCCCCACTCGGGCTCGGGCAGCGCCGAGAAGCCGTACCGCGCGTACCAGGGGGCGTTCCACGGCACGTCGCGGTAGGTCGTCAGCGTCACGTACGGCGCGCCGGCCGCCCGCGCGTGGTCGATCACCGCCGCCACCAGCCGCCCGCCGATGCCCTGGCGCATCCGCTCGGGGCGTACGGCGAGCTGGTCGAGATGCACGTTGCCGTCCACCCACCCGATCAGCGCGAACCCGGCCGGAGGATCGCCCTCGACCAGCACGGTCTCCGGATCGTCCACCTCTTCGATCATCGTGGTGCCGGGCGGGAACGTGATGCCCACCTGCTCGAACAACCGATCCGCGGCCAGCTCCACGGACACCAGCCCGGCAAGCTCACCGGCTTCAGCCCATCGCACCATGGCGACACGATCTCATGTTTCGGGTGGATCTCGCCGCTCGTATTAGTGTTGATGATCGTAGGCCCGGCTGTGCGGAGCCGGGACCCTCTCCTCACGACGTGCCCACGACCGTCCTGGTTGTGGGCACGTCGTGTCAGGGCACCGGCCCCAGGGCCAGGGTCAGGGCACGCGAGCGGTGCCGTCAGAGGTCGAGCAGTGGCTCCAGGCCGACCGTGAGGCCGGGCAGCTCACGCACCCTGCGCACCCCGAGCAGCACACCCGGCGTGAACGCCGCCCTGCTCATCGTGTCGTGCCGGAGGGTCAGGATCTCACCGTCCCCGCCCAGCAGCACCTCCTGGTGCGCGATCAGCCCGGACAGGCGCACCGCGTGCACGTGCACGCCATCGACGTCGGCCCCCCGGGCGCCGTCGAGCTCGGTGCTCGTCGCGTCGGGCATCCGCCCGAGCCCCGCCTTGCTCCGGGCCTCGGCCACGAGCTCAGCCGTACGCCGAGCCGTGCCGGACGGCGCGTCGGCCTTGCCCGTGTGGTGGAGCTCGACGATCTCGACGGACTCGAAGTGGCGGGCGGCCTGCTGCGCGAAGTGCATCATGAGCACGGCCGCGATGCCGAAGTTGGGGGCGATCAGGCAGTTGGTGCCGGGAGAGCCCGCCAGCCACCCGCGTACGGTCTCCAGCCGGCCCTCGTCGAACCCGGTCGTGCCCACCACCGGATGAATGCCGTGGGAGATCGCCCATTCGAGGTTGCCCATGACCACACCGGGATGGGTGAAGTCGACCACCACCTCCGCGCCCGCGAGCCCTTCGATGGAATCGTCCTTGTCGAGCGCGGCCACCAGCTCCAGGTCGGTGGCCGCCTCGACCGCCTTGCACACCTCGACGCCCACGCGACCGCGGGCGCCGAGCACACCTACCTTGATCACAAGGCCAACCCTATACCAAGGGCAAAACCGCCCCTGCGCATCAGGCCAGGTCAGTGGATGGCGTCGGTGAAGTCCTTGTCACCGTAAGGGCCGATCACGGCGAGCGTGAGCGGCCGGTTGAGCACGTCCGCGGCGACCTCGGAGATCTCGTCGGGGGTGACGGACTCGATGCGCGCCAGCACCTCGTCCACCGACATGAGCTCCTCGTAGACCAGCTCGTTCTTGCCGATCCGCGACATGCGCGAGCCGGTGTCCTCCAGTCCGAGCACGAGCCCGCCGCGCATCTGCCCCTTGCCGCGCATGATCTCGTCGGCGCCCAGACCCTCGGCGACGACCCTGGTCACCTCGTCCCTGCAGATCTTCAGCACATCGTCGATCTTCGACGGCAGGCAGCCGACGTAGATGCCGAACTGGCCGGTGTCGGCGTAGGCCGAGGTGTAGCTGTAGGCGGAGTAGGCCAGGCCGCGCTTCTCCCTGATCTCCTGGAAGAGCCTGGACGACATGCCGCCGCCCAGCGCCGCGTTGAGCACGCCGAGCGCGAACCTGCGGTCGTCGGTGCGGGACAACCCGGTCGTGCCGAGCACCAGGTTGGCCTGCTCCGTCGGCCGGTCGAGCACGCGTACGCCCGAGCGCGAGGCGGTGCCGGGACCGCTGGTGCGCGGCGCGGCGAACTCGGCGGGGCCGCTCAGCGCCCCCGCCCGTGCGTACGCCCTGGTGACCAGCTCGACGACCTCTTCATGTCGTACGTTGCCCGCCACGGACACGACCGTGCGGCGCGGCCGGTAGTAGCGGTGGTAGTACTCTGCGATCCGCTCGCGCCCCAGCGTGTTGATCGACTCGACCGTGCCCAGGATGGGCCGGCCGATCGGCGAGTCGCCGTAGAGCTCGGCGGCGAACTGCTCGTGGACCACGTCGGAGGGGTCGTCGTCGTGCATGGCGATCTCCTCCAGGATCACGCCGCGCTCCGACTCGACGTCCTCGTCGGTCACCAGCGAACTGGTCACCACGTCGGCGAGCACGTCGACCGCCACCGGCAGGTCCTCGTCGAGGACGCGCGCGTAGTAGCAGGTGTACTCCTTGGCGGTGAAGGCGTTGATCTCACCGCCGATGCCCTCGATGGAGGCGGAGATCTCCATGGCGTCGCGCGTCGGGGTGCCCTTGAACAGCAGGTGCTCCAGGAAGTGGGTGGCCCCCATGTGCTCGGGGGCCTCGTCACGCGAGCCGATGCCGACCCACATGCCGACCGCGACGCTGCGCACGGTCGGCATGGTCTCGGTCACCACGCGCAGCCCGCCTGGGAGGACCGTCCGCCTCACCACCCCGGCGCCGTCCTTGCCGGGGTGGAGCGTGGAGGTCGTCACGGCGCCTCCCGCGTCGACCCCGCGGCGTCGTGTTTGATCGTAGGCTCCGTCACGAGTTCCGGTCGTCCCCCTCGTTGCCACGGGCGCGTACGCGCGTCCGGGTGCGGCGGGGACGCTCCTGCCGGTCCTCGGCGGCCTCCTGCTGCGCGGCGGGCTCCCCACCTTCGCCGGCTTCTTCGGAGTCGCCGGCCCTCGCCTCCTTCTCCGCGGCCTCCTTCTCGATCACCTCGACGGGGACGAGCGAGAGCTTGCCCCTGCCGTCGATCTCGGCGATCTCGACCTGGACCTTCTCGCCGACGCTCATCACGTCCTCGACGTTCTCGATCCGCTTTCCGCCGTGCAGCTTGCGGATCTGGGAGACGTGCAACAGGCCGTCCTTGCCCGGCATGAGCGAGATGAACGCGCCGAAGGCGGCGATCTTGACGACCGTGCCCAGGTAGCGCTCGCCGACCTCCGGCATGTGCGGGTTGGCGATGGCGTTGATCGCCGAACGGGCGGCCTCGGCGGCCGGGCCGTCGGTGGCGCCGATGTAGATCGTGCCGTCGTCCTCGATGGTGATCTCGGCACCCGTGTCGTCCTGGATCTGGTTGATCATCTTGCCCTTCGGGCCGATGACCTCGCCGATCTTGTCGACCGGGACCTTGATGGTGATGATGCGCGGCGCGGTCGGGTTCATCTCCGCCGGGGAGGCGATCGCCTCCTGCATCACGTCGAGGATCGCCAGGCGGGCGCCCTTGGCCTGCTTGAGCGCGGCGGCCAGCACCGAGGCGGGAATGCCGTCGAGCTTGGTGTCGAGCTGCAGGGCGGTGATGACGTCCTTGGTGCCGGCGACCTTGAAGTCCATGTCGCCCATGGCGTCCTCGGCGCCGAGGATGTCGGTCAGGGTGACGTAGGTGTCACCCTCGCCGATCAGGCCCATCGCGATGCCCGCGACCATCTCCTTGAGCGGCACGCCGGCGTCGAGCAGCGCCATCGTGGAGGCGCAGACCGAGCCCATCGAGGTGGAGCCGTTGGAGCCGAGCGCCTCGGAGACCTGGCGGATGGCGTACGGGAACTCCTCGCGGGTCGGGAGCACCGGGATCAGCGCCCGCTCGGCCAGCGCGCCGTGACCGATCTCGCGGCGCTTGGGCGAGCCCACCCGGCCGGTCTCACCGGTGGAGTAGGGCGGGAAGTTGTAGTTGTGCATGTAGCGCTTGGTCCGGTCGGGGTTGAGCGTGTCGATGACCTGCTCCATGCGCAGCATGTTGAGGGTGGTGATGCCCATGATCTGGGTCTCACCGCGCTCGAACAACGCCGAGCCGTGCACCCGGGGCACCACGTGCACCTCGGCCGACAGGGCGCGGATGTCCTTGGTGCCGCGGCCGTCGATGCGGACGCCCTCGTTGACGACCCGCTCGCGCATGAGCTTCTTCATCACCGAGCGGAACGCGGCGGAGATCTCCTTCTCCCGGCTCTCGAACTCGGGCAGGAGCTTCTCGCCGGCCAGCGCCTTGACCTTGTCCAGCTCGTTTTCGCGCTCCTGCTTGCCGGCGATGGTCAGCGCGGCGGTCAGCTCGGTCTTCACCGCGGCGTTGACCGCGTCGAGCACGTCGTCCTGGTAGTCCAGGAAGATCGGGTATTCGGCCGTGTCCTTGGCCGCCACCTGCGCGATGCGCGCCTGCGCCTCGCACAGCACCTTGATGAAGGGCTTGGCGGCCTCGAGGCCCTGCGCGACGGTCTCCTCGGTGGGCGCGACGGCGCCGTCGGCGACCAGCTTGAGCGTGTCCCTGGTGGACTCGGCCTCGACCATCATGATCGCGACGTCGCCGTCCTCCAGGACGCGGCCCGCGACGACCATGTCGAACGTCGCCCGCTCCAGCTCGTGGTGCGTCGGGAAGGCCACCCACTGGCCCTCGATCAGCGCGACCCGCACGCCACCGATGGGACCGGAGAACGGCAGACCCGCGAGCTGCGTGGACAGCGACGCGGCGTTGATGGCCACCACGTCGTAGAGGTGGTCCGGGCTGAGCGCCATCACGGTGGCGACGACCTGGATCTCGTTACGCAGGCCCTTGACGAACGACGGGCGCAGCGGCCGGTCGATCAGGCGGCACGTGAGGATGGCGTCCTCGGAGGGACGGCCCTCACGGCGGAAGAACGAGCCGGGAATGCGGCCCGCGGCGTACATTCGCTCCTCGACGTCGACCGTGAGCGGGAAGAAGTCGAGGTTTTCCTTCGGGGACTTGGACGCGGTGGTGGCTGAGAGCACCATCGTGTCGTTGTCGAGATAGGCGACGGCGGAACCCGCCGCCTGGCGTGCGAGACGACCGGTCTCGAAACGGATCGTGCGCGTGCCGAATGAGCCGTTGTCAATGACGGCTTCAGCAGTGTGGACACCCTCCACGGGGGACCTCCTTGTGGTCGGTCACCCGCGCCCTTTTCTCACCGGCACCCTCGTTAGGTGCAGCGCCGGTCTTCGATCGAAGCACCCGGTCAAGGATCACTGTCTCTGTCCTACCGGAAGCCACTACCGAGGACCGGCCCGCAGGCGTCGCGGGTCGCATGGTGCTGAGCGGACGCGGGGGCTGTGTGTCTCGGATCTTCAGTTGTACGTCAGGCGCGGACTCGCTTTCACGCCGCCACGCGCCGGACGCTCCTGACCATATGGCCCTACCCATATGGGAAGGGAGCGGCACGGACGCCGCTCCCTTTCCATGTTATCGGCGCAGGCCGAGCCGCTCGATGAGCGAACGGTAACGCTGGATGTCGACCTTCTGCAGGTACTTCAGCAGGCGACGCCGGCGACCCACGAGCAGAAGCAGACCACGACGGCTGTGGTGGTCGTGCTTGTGCGTCTTCAGGTGCTCGGTGAGCTCGCTGATGCGCTTGCTCAGCAGCGCGATCTGCACCTCGGGCGACCCGGTGTCGCCTTCGGTCGTCGCGTATTCGCCGATGATGGTCTTCTTGGCAGCGGTGTCGAGGGACACGGCTCTCCTTCGATCTACGGACACGCGCGAATGAGATATGAGCGCGTACGACCGTGCGTGCCTACAGTCGCCGCGTGAAGGCCGTCATGGGCAGCGCGCAGCGCGCCGTCACAGAGCCGACATGCAAGGTTACCACCTAGCATCCAGTGCTCAGGGATAGCTCATCAGCCCCGAGATAGCAAGCCCCAAAACCACATCGGCCCACCCCACCAGCCAAAACCACCCAACCCGGTGACCGGGAGAACCACCCAGCCGGTGAAGAGGACGCTCCGTAACGGTGGCGCGCCACTGACCGGTCAGCGGCCGTTTCCCTGGACGGACGCGAGCCGACGTCGGCGTGTGGCCGACGCTGGCAACGCGTAGAAGATGATGGCCTCAACGGGCAAGACGGCGAGCAGCATCGACATCGGCGCGAATCTGCGACACCAGGGCATCGATCGACTCGAACCGGGTGTTGCCACGCAGGCGGGCGGCGAATTCGACGGCGACGTGGGCACCGTAAAGTTCGAGGTCGTCGCGGTCGAGCGCGTACGCCTCCACCGTGCGCGGCACCCCTTCGAACGTCGGGTTCGTGCCGACCGAGATGGCGGCCGGCCACCGCTCCCCCTCGTACAGGGCGGGCATGTTGGCCACCGCCACGCACTCCATCCACCCCGCGTAGACCCCGTCGGCCGGGATCGCGGTGTGCTGCGGCGTCTCGACGTTCGCCGTCGGGAAGCCGAGTTGCCGCCCCCGCTGATAACCGCGTACGACCACGCCCTCCACCCGGTGCGGCCGCCCGAGCTGCGCCCTGGCGCCCACGACGTCGCCCGCCACGAGGCGTTCGCGGATCGCGGTCGAGGAGATCGCGTCAAATGTGGGCACAATCTCCACCACAAAATCGTATTTATCGCCCAAAGTCCGCAAGGTCTCGACGTCGCCGCCGGCCTTGGCCCCGAACACGAAGTCCTCCCCCACCACGACGGCGGCGGCCCGCAGGCGCTCGGACAGGATGTTCTGGGCGAAGTCATCCGGGCTGGTCCGCGACAGGCCGAGCGTGAACTCCACCACGTCCACCTCGTCCACCCCCAGCCCGGCGAGCAACTCGGCCCGGCGCCGCAGGTTCGTGAGCCGCTGCGGGTGCGACCCCGGCCGCACGACCTCGTCGGGATGCGGCTCGAACGTGACCGCGACGCTGCGCAGCCCCCGCTCACGGGCGACGGCGACCGCGCGCTCGATCACCCGCTGGTGCCCACGGTGAACCCCGTCGTACACGCCGATCGTGACGACAGACCTTCCCGAACCCTGCACGCTAGGCCCCATTCGCTCGTCCCGGATGAGTCTCGGATCAGCCCCGGATCAATCGCACACCAGCCTGCCATGCGCGTCGCGGTTCCCTCCAATCGAGGGGGATATCATCGGGCATCATGCCTCGTTACGCGCTTCTGATCCTGCCTGCCTTCAACCGGGTCTACGGGGAGAGCTCCGTCCGGCTGACCAGGAGCGAGCTGGCCGTCTTCAGCTCCCGCGCGCTGGCCGGCGAGGTCCTGGGCAGCGAGGAGACCCAGATCGGCGGCGTCCCCTACGTCGCCTTCGAGACCGCGCGGCCCCTGACCCAGCCGGACGTCTCGCTCCTGTCCAACCTCTCCTCCGTCTACGCCGTCTTCGCGATGGAGGGCGACCTGCTCAGGCCGCTGGCCATGAAGCCGCTCGACCGGCTGAGCAGCGACCTCATCACCATCCAGAAATACGCCGGCAAGACCAACGAGCACTTCACGAAGCTGCTGCTCAATGTCACCGTGCTGGCCGGGGACAGGGAGCTGGGCGAGCGGCTGACGGTGTTCGACCCGCTGTGCGGCCGTGGCACCACCCTCAACCAGGCCCTCATGTACGGCTACGACGCCTACGGCATCGACGTCGACGCCAAGGACTTCGAGGCGTACACCGGCTTCATCAAGACCTGGCTACGCAACAAGAAGCTCAAGCACACGGCCGAGACCGTGCCGGTGCGCCGGGAGCGGGCCCTGGTCGGGCGGCGGCTGAACGTCACGTTCGGCCTGTCGAAGGAGGCGGTCAAGTCGGGTGACGTGCAGCACGTCACCATGGTCAACGCCGACACGCTCAGGAGCCGCGAGTTCTTCAAGCCGCGCTCGTTCGACGTCGTGGTGACCGACGCCCCCTATGGCGTCCAGCACGGCAGCAAGGGCGGCAGCGGCCTGTCACGCAGCCCGCTGGAGCTGCTCAGACAGGCCGTCCCGGTCTGGGCGGAGCTGTTGCGGCCCGGCGGCGCGATGGGCATCGCCTGGAACACCTACGGCGGCAAGAGCGCCGACCTGGCGGACCTCCTCATCGGGGCCGGGCTCCAGGTGATCGACTACCCCGACTTCGAGCACTGGGTGGACCAGGCCATCGTCCGCGACATCATCGTCGCCCGCAAACCCGCCTGACAGGCGCCTAACCGGCGAACACGGCGATGGGCCTGGCGGTCCCGCCATGCTCCTCCACCAGCGCCAGCAGCTCACCGTCCGGGCCGAACACGCCGATCGGCCCCGTCCCGAGCCCCGCCGCGGGCAGCCGCCCGCCGTGCCCGACGACGCGTGCCTCCTCGGCCGTCACGTCCCTGCGCGGGAACGCCGCCGCCACCGCCTCACCGATCGGCAGGATCACGCACTCCTCGGCGAGCTGCTCAACGGTCTTGGCCAGCGACACGTCATAAGGCCCCACCCGTGTACGACGCAGCCGCGTCAGATGCCCCCCGACCCCGAGCGCCGCCCCGAGATCGCGGGCCAGCGCGCGGATGTAGGTGCCGGACGAGCACGTCACGACGGCGTCCACGTCCACGACCTCGCCGCCTGGCCTGATGTCCAGCACCTCGAACCCGTGCACGGTGACCGGCCTGGCCACCAGCTCGACCTGCTCGCCCGCGCGGGCCCGCTTGTAGGCCCGCTGCCCGTTCACCTTGATCGCGCTGACCTGCGGCGGGATCTGCATGATCTCGCCGGTCAGCGCCGCGACGCCCTTGTGGACCTCGGCCGGCGTCACCCCCGTCGCCGGCGCGGTCGCGGTGACCTCGCCCTCGGCGTCGTCGGTGTTGGTGCTCACGCCGAGCCGGATCGTGGCCTCGTAGACCTTCTCGGTCAGCGCCAGGTGCCCGAGCAGCCTGGTGGCCTTCTCCACGCCGATCACCAGCACGCCCGTGGCCATCGGGTCGAGCGTGCCCGCGTGCCCGACGCGCCGGGTGCCCGCGATGCGCCGCATCTTGGCCACCACGTCGTGCGAGGTCCAGTCCGCGGGCTTGTCCACGATGATCAGACCGCTCCCGGCCATCAAGCCTTCCCCAGCTCGCGCCGGAACTTCACCATGGTCTCCTCAACGGTGTCGTGCGCGGTGTAGCCGGCCGCGTTGTGGTGGCCGCCGCCGCCCAGCGCCGCGCTCACTGCCCCGACGTCGACGGCGCCCTTGGACCTGATGGACACCTGCCAGGCGCCCTGGTCGTCCTCCTTGAGCACGACCGCCACCTGAGCCTCGTCAGTACGCCGGACGATGTCGATGATGCCTTCCAACTCCGCGTACGGCAGCCCGTACGCGGCCCGGTCGACCCGCGTGACGTAGGTCCACACCAGCCCGTCCTCCAGCGTCACCCGGTCGAGCGCGGCGGCCAGCACCTTGAGATAGCCGAACGGCGAGCGGTCCCACAGCTCCCGCGCGATCTCGTCGGTACGCAGCCCCGTCGCCACCAGCCTGGCGGCCATCTGGTGCACGGCGGGCGTGGTGGAGGAGTGCCTGAAGGACCCGGTGTCCGTCACCAGACCGGCGTACAGGCACGTGGCGATGTCGCGGTCGAGCCGCCCGCCGAGCCGGTAGATGAGCTGCTCGGCCAGCATCGCCGTGGCCGCGGCCGTGCCGTCGATGAGACCCACCGTGCCGAACCCGGCGTTGGAGAGATGGTGGTCGACCACGATGACCTCGCGCGCGGCGGCGGTGTGGTCGCGCAGCAGGCCCAGCCGCTCGAACGTCGACGAGTCGAACGTGATCATCAGCTCGGGCGCCGCCGGATAGTCCTTCGGCGGCACCAGCATGTCCTGCCCCGGCAGGAACCTCAGCAGCCGCGGCACCGCGAACTGCCGGTCGCCGAACGACGCCACGACGCGCTTGCCCATCGACCGCAACACGAACCCCACGGCCAGCATCGACCCGAGGGCGTCGCCGTCGGGCGACACGTGGCAGGACAGCGCGATCTCGTCGGCCTGCCCGATGAGCTTGAGCGCCCGGCGCCACGCGGCCTCCGGCACGGCGCAGGGTTCGGTCGCGCAGGAGCTCACGGCGTCCGCACCGCGTGGATCCACGCGGTGCGGCCGCTCGGCCCGGTCGCGCACGTCGGGAGTCACGCCGGGTCTTCCCTGCGCAACTCGGCCCCCTCCTCGAAAGCCTCGTCGGGCTTGCGGTAGGGATCGGCCTCGCCGGCGTAGGAGGCGTTCTCGGCCTTGCGCGCCACCTCGGCGTCCCGCGCCCTGGCGGCGTTGATCAGGTCGTCGAGCTGGCGGGCGCTGTCCGGCAGGGGGTCGTGCTTGAACGTCAGCGTCGGGGTGAAGCGAACGCCGGTCTGGCGGCCCACCTCGGAACGGATGATGCCCTTGGCACTCTCGAGAGCCGCCGCGCTGTCGGCCCGCTCCGCGTCGGAGCCGAACACCGTGTAGAAGACCGTCGCCTCGCGCAGGTCAGCGGTGATGCGCGTGTCGGTCACGGTGACGAAGCCCAGGCGCGGATCCTTGATCCGCCGCTCCAGCATCTCCGCGACGATCTGCTGGATGCGGTCTGCGAGCTTGCGCGCTCGTGCGGCATCCACCATGTTCGCTCCCCCTCACGCACGACCTGGCCGTGCAGTCGTTCAATCTTCGTCGTTGTAGAGCCGGTGCCGGGCCGACAGCAGCTCGATCTCGGGGCGGAAGGCCACCATGCGTTCGCACGCGTCCATCACCTCGTTGCAGTTACCCGCGGAGGCTGACACCACCGCCACGCCGACCTCAGCGCGCCGATGCAGGTCGAGATGGCCGGTCTCGGCGACCGCGATGCTCGGATAACGTCGCTGCAGCTCGGCGATCAGCGGCCGGACGACAGAGCGCTTCTGCTTCAGCGATCTGACGTCGCCGAGCAGGATGTCCAGGGTAAGAGCACCCACATACATCGTTGGCTACCACCGCTTTGCCTGGTGTGCTGAGCGCACGACCGGCCTGCTGCGGTGGGTACCAGGCCTGGGCGTGCGAGAGGCGCCCGGCGGATGTCCCGCCGGGCGCCCGGCCGCGTGTCACACGCGCGGCTTCTCCCGCATCTCGAACGTCTCGATCGTGTCGTCGATCCTGAGGTCGTTGTAGCCGACCCCGATGCCGCACTCGAAGCCCTCGCGGACCTCGGTCGCGTCATCCTTGAAGCGACGCAGCGACGAGACGGTCAGGTTGTCGGCGATGACGACGCCATCGCGGATCACCCTGGCCTTGCTGTTGCGGACGATCAAACCGGAGCGGACCAGCGAACCGGCGATGTTGCCGATCTTCGGCACCTTGAAGATCTCGCGGACCTCCGCCGTGCCCATCTGGACCTCTTCGAACTCGGGCTTGAGCATGCCCTTGAGGGCCGCCTCGATCTCCTCGATCGCCTGGTAGATGACCGAGTAGTAGCGGATGTCGACGCCCTCGCGCTCGGCCAGGTCGCGCGCCCGAGGCTCGGGGCGGACGTTGAAGCCGATGATGACCGCGTTGTCGTCGGCGACGGCCAGGTTGACGTCGTACTCGGTGATGGCGCCGACCGCGCGGTGCAGGACACGAAGCCTGACCTCGTCGCCGACGTCGATCTTGAGCAGGGCGTCTTCCAGGGCCTCCACCGAACCGGACACGTCACCCTTGATGATGAGCTTGAGCTCGTCGACGCGACCCTTCTCGAGGTTGCTGAACAGCTCCTCGAGGGTGAGGCGGCGGCTCGACTTCGCCATGTCGGCGCTGCGCTTGCGCGCCGCGCGCTGCTCGGCGATCTGCCGGGCCATCCGGTCGTCGGTGACGACGATGAAGTTGTCACCGGCACCTGGCACGGCCGTCAGACCCATCACCCGGACCGGACGGGACGGCGTGGCCTCCTCGACCGCGTCGCCGTTGTCGCCGAGCATCGCGCGGACGCGGCCGTAGGCCTCGCCACACACGATCGAGTCGCCGACGCGCAGCGTGCCGCGCTGGACCAGGACGGTCGCGACAGGACCGCGGCCCTTGTCGAGGTGCGCCTCGATCGCGATGCCCTGGGCGCCCATCGACGGGTTGGCCCGCAGGTCGAGCTCGGCGTCGGCGGTCAGCACGATCGCCTCGAGGAGCTCGTCGATGCCCGTGCCGTTCTTCGCCGAGATGTCGACGAAGAGCGTCGAGCCTCCGTACTCCTCCGCCACCAGGCCGTACTCGGTGAGCTGGGCCCGCACCTTGTTGGAGTCCGCGCCCTCCTTGTCGACCTTGTTGACCGCGACCACGATCGGCACGTCGGCCGCCTGGGCGTGGTTGAGCGCCTCGATCGTCTGCGGCTTCACACCGTCGTCGGCCGCGACCACCAGCACCGCGATGTCGGTGGACTTGGCGCCTCGGGCACGCATGGCGGTGAACGCCTCGTGACCCGGGGTGTCGATGAAGGTGATCTTCCGCTCTTGGCCCTCGTGCTCGGCCGCGACCTGGTAAGCACCGATGTGCTGGGTGATGCCACCCGCCTCGCGCGCCACCACGTTGGTCTTGCGGATGGCGTCGAGCAGCTTGGTCTTACCGTGGTCGACGTGACCCATGACGGTCACGACCGGCGGACGCGCGGCCAGGTCGCCCTCGTCGCCCTCGTCCTCGCCGAACTCGATGTCGAAGGCCTCGAGAAGCTCGCGGTCCTCCTCCTCCGGGCTGACGACCTGGATGTTGTAGTCGAGCTCGGAGCCGAGCAGCTGCAGCGTCTCCTCGTTGACCGACTGCGTCGCGGTCACCATCTCGCCCAGGTGCAGCATGATCTGCACGAGCGAGGCGGGGTTGGCGCCGATGCGGTCGGCGAAGTCGGACAGCGAAGCACCGCGCGGCAGCCGGATCGTCGCGCCGTTGCCGCGCGAGACCTGCACACCGCCGATCGCCGGCGCCGACATGTTGTCGAACTCCTGGCGCCTCTGCCGCTTCGACTTGCGACCACGCGTGGGACGACCACCGGGACGCCCGAAGGCCCCCGCGGTGCCGCCGCCACGGCCGCGACCGCCGCCACCGGGACGACCGGCGAAACCGCCGCCGCCACCGGGACCACCGGTGCCGGTGCGCTGGCCGGTGCCGCCGCCACCAGGACGACCGGCGAAACCGCCGCCACCGCCACCAGGACGACCGCCGCCGCCACCACCGGGACGGCCACCGCCGCCACCACCGGGACGACCGCCGCCGCCACCGCCACCGGGACGACCGCCGCCACCGCCGCCGCCACCACCGGGGCCGGCAGGACGGCCCTGCGGCATCATCATCGGGTTGGGACGCGGCCCGCCGGGACGGGGACCGCCCGCACCCGGACCGGGACGCGAGCCGCCGCCGGCGGGCGGCCCTGGACGCGGACCGGCGGTGCCGGGCCTGCCCTCGCCGCCGCCACGACCCTGCGGCGGGCGTGGGAGCGCGCCGTCGCGCGGCGGACCGTCACGACGCTCGCGCTGGCCAGGGCCGCCGCCGCCTTCGCGGTTGCCGCCACCGGAGCGCGGCGGACGGGACTGGCCCATGCCGCTGGCGGTGGAAGAGAACGGGTTGTTACCAGGACGCGGGCCACGCGGACCCGGCTTCGGTCCAGGACCGGGACGCGGGCCGCCACCGGCGGGCGCGCCGGAGCGCGGCGCCTGCGCGGAACCGCCACCGCCACCACCCTGGGGCCCCGGACGGGGCGCGGGGCCGGGCTTGGGACCCGGACGGGCGGCCGGTCCAGGCCGCGGGCCCGGAGTCGGACGAGCGGGCGCGCCGCTCTCGAAACGCGCCTGCGGTGCCTGGGGCTGGGGTGCCTCACCACGGGCAGCCTCGGGCTGCTGGTGGGGCATGGGGACCGGCGGGCGCTGCTGCGCGCCTCCGGCTGGACTCGGACTCGGACGCGGACCGGGCTTGGGACCCGGACGCGGCGGAGACGGAACCGGTGCCTGTGCGGCGCCGTTGCCGGCCTGGCTGTCAGCCGGCCGGGGCGCAGCCCTCGGCGGCTGCGGCTTGTTGGACGGCGAACCGCCGCCCCTAGAGGGCCCACCCTTGGATGCGCCCAAAGCTTCGGTGAGCCTGCGGACCACCGGCGCCTCGATGGTCGAGGACGCCGAACGGACGAACTCTCCCATCTCTTGGAGCTTGGCCATGACGACCTTGCTCTCTACGCCGAACTCCTTAGCGAGCTCGTATACCCGGACCTTCGCCACTGCACTCCCTTACTCGGCCCGGGAGGCTGGCTGTGCCGTCCGGACCGTCGCTACCTTGACGTCTTCATCGCCGCGTGCTCATCAGGCGCTCATAGCAATCTGACTCCGCCCATCAACTCGGCGTCCTACATGACATTTCGTGGTTCTCCCTCCAGGTGCGCCCGCACGGGCGACATGTCAAGCGGCCCCGGCACGCGGAAAGCGCGCGGAAACGCTCGGCGACGCTCGGCAAGCTCAAGACAGCTCAAGGACGGATGCAGTGATGCACCCCGGCCAGGAAGCCGTCCTCGCAGGTCAGGAACCACTTGGTCCTCAACCCGCACCAGATGGAGCAGCTCGGACTTAGCCGTGCGAACCCTGCAGCCCACACAGGTGCGCTGAGGGCCCGCGTGGCCACCATATTCCAGCTTACCGTGTCGACGCATCTACGGAACCGGCGGCATCTTCGGCCTGTGTGTCCGGCCGGATGTCGATCCGCCACCCTGTGAGTCTCGCGGCCAGCCGGGCGTTCTGTCCCTCTTTCCCGATCGCCAGCGACAGCTGGTAGTCGGGCACGGTGACCCGCGCGACCCGTCCTTCGAGGTCGAGAACCTCAACGTGGGAAACGCGAGCGGGCGACAGGGCATTCCCGACGAAATCGCCTGGATCCTCGGACCAGTCGATGATGTCGATCTTCTCGCCGTGCAACTCGGTCATCACGCTGCGCACGCGCGAGCCCATCGGCCCGATGCACGCGCCCTTGGCGTTGACGCCCGGCTTGCGCGACCGCACGGCGACCTTCGTACGGTGGCCCGCCTCGCGCGCCACCGCGGCGATCTCGACGGTGCCGTCGGCGATCTCCGGCACCTCGAGCGAGAACAGCTTCTTCACCAGCCCGGGATGCGTGCGTGACAAGGTGACCGAGGGGCCCTTGTGACCCTTCTTCACCTGCACGACGTAGGCGCGGATGCGCTCGCCGTGCACGTATTCCTCGCCGGGGACCTGCTCGGCGTGCGGCAGCACGGCCTCGATCTTGCCGAGGTCGACCAGCACCACGCGCGGGTCCTTGCCCTGCTGGATGACGCCGGAGACCAGCTCACCCTCGCGGCTGGCGAACTCACCGAAGTTGATCTCGTCTTCGGCGTCGCGCAACTGCTGCAGGATGACCTGCTTGGCGGTGGTGGCGGCGATCCTGCTGAAGTTGCCCGGCGTGTCGTCGTATTCCCTGACGACCTCGCCCTCCTCGTCCAGCTCCGCGGCCCAAATGGTGACGTGACCGGTGCTCCGGTCGAGCTCGGCCCGCGCCTTGGAGGCGGCGCCGTCCGTCCGGAAGTACGCGATCAGCAGCGCGTCCTCGATCGCCTTGACGACCAAGTCGAAGGAGATGTCCTTTTCCCGCTCCAGGCTGCGCAGGACGCTCATGTCGATGTCCACGACGGCTCCCCCTAGCCTTCGTCGCCGTCGACGTCGTCGACGTCGTCAATCCGGCGGAACTCCACCTGCACCCGTCCCCGGGCCAGGTCTTCGTAATCCAACCTGCGCGCGGCTCCCGCGACGTCGAGGTCGACGCCGCTCTCGTCCGCCGCCAGAATGCGGCCCTCGATCTCGGTGCCGTCTCTCATCTCGGCCTTCACCAGCCGCTTGGCGGCACGACGCCAGTGGCGCGGCTCGGTGAGCGGCCGGTCGACGCCCGGTGAGGAGACCTCCAGGGTGTACGCCGCCTGCCCCATCGCGTCGTCCTCGTCCAGCGCCGTGGAGACGGCCTGGCTCACGTCGGCCACGTCGTCGAGGCTCACGCCGCCGTCGCGATCGACGATCACGCGCAGCAGCCGTCTCTTGCCCGCCTGGGTGACGGTGACGTCCTCCAGGTCGAGGCCCTCCGCGCTGACCACGGGCTCAAGGAGCTTCATCAGGTGGTCGCGGGGTGATGCGCTGCCCATATCGACCTCCCCTATTTGTCATGTCTCAGCCGGGCGGACCTCGCCTCGGGCTCTCCGCCGTCCGGCCGTTCAGCCAGCGACGACAGTTGACACCCTATCCGTATGGAGGCACGGAAAGAGCGCCACTCGGGCCGGTCGAATGGCGGAGCGTCGCCTGACGGCGATCCTGGGCGCCAGACCGTACGATGCTACCGATGAGAAGGCCGCCAGGCGGACCGCCGCCGGCGCATCGATCCGGCATGGCAGCGGGACGGCACTGCGCGAGCAGCTTTCTGGTCGGTCTGCCCGTAATCAGCTGGAGGTCCCTGCCCGTGCGCGCGCGTCACCTCTCCCGGCGAGCCATACTGGCGGGCGGAGCGGCCGCTCTCACCGCCTGCGGCGCCTCCGGCCCGCCGCAACCACCTGCTCCGACGCCGGACTCCGCCGAGACCGTGCTGCTGAAAGCGCTGGTGGCGGAGAAACAGCGGACGATCGCGCTCTACTCGTCGCTGATCTCCGGGGGGGCGGACGAGCTCGCGCCGTTCCGTGACCGTCACCAGGCTCATCTGAACGAGCTGCGTAAACACGTGACCGTCCCGTCGGCCACCGGGTCGCCGACGGCTTCCCCTCCTCCCAAGACGTCGCTGCCGCGGCTGCGGGATCTGGAGCGCAAGGCCGCCGCCCTGCGGGCCCGGCAGCTCGCCGGAGTCTCGCCCGGCCTGGCGCAGCTCATCGCCAGCATCGGGGCCTGCGAGGCCGCCCACGCCGCCGCCCTGCCGAAGTCGCTGTGAGCGTCCACATGAATGTCCCCGTGAATGTCAGCGCGAACGTCGCCACGGACCCGGGCGACGTCGAGAAGCTGCGCAAGGCGCTGGCGGCGGAGCACGCGGCGTTGTTCGCGTACGGGCTGATCGGGGCGCGGACCTCCGGACGGCTGCGAGAAAGGATCACTTCAGCCTTCGACGCCCACCGGGCACGGCGTGACCAGTTGCGCTCGTACATCACGGCGCGGGGCGGCAGACCGGCCGAGCCGGACGCGTCGTACGCGCTGCCGTTCTTCCCCGGCAACGCCACGCTGGCCGTCAAGCTGGCGGTGCACCTGGAGACCGGGGTCACGGCCGCCTACCTGGAGCTGGCCGCGGCGCGGGACGCGTCGCTGCGCCGGTACGCGGCGCTGGCCATGCAGGAGGCCGTGACCCGGTCGTACACCTTCCGTCCCGACCAGCCGGCGGCGTTCCCCGGCCGCCCCGTCGCGGCGCCGCCGACCCCCTCACCGGTACAGGTACAGACCGGAGGGTAGTCCCCGACGGGCCCGATGCGGGCCCGCCAGAACACACTGCCTTGCGGCAGCGAGCGGCGGCACCACGAGTGGCGGGTCGGCTGTGGCGGTGCGGCAGCAGAGCGGCGCCGCAGGTGGTGGCTCGGGAGTGGGTCAGGTGGTGGTGGCGAGGATGCGGTCGGCGGCCTCCGTGAGCGGGATCTCCGACTTCTCGCCGGAGACCCGGTCCCTGAGCTCCACCACGCCCTGCGACAGGCCGCGCCCGACCACCACGATCGTGGGCAGGCCGAGCAGCTCGGCGTCCTTGAACTTCACGCCGGGCGACACCTGCGGCCGGTCGTCGACCAGGACGCGCAGCCCGCGGGACTCCAGCTCGCCGGCCAGCTTCAGGGCCGCCTCCACCTGGTTGTCCTTGCCCGTGCCGACGATGTGCACGTCGGCGGGGGCGACCTCGCGGGGCCACACCAGCCCGAGCCGGTCGTGCGCCTGCTCGGCGATGACCGCCACCGCGCGCGAGACGCCGATGCCGTAGGAGCCCATCGTGACGCGGATCGGCTTGCCGTCGGGACCCAGCGCGTCGAGACCGGCGGCGTCGGCGTATTTGCGGCCGAGCTGGAAGATGTGGCCGATCTCGATGCCGCGGTCGATGGAGAGCGGCGCGCCACAGCGCGGGCAGGGGTCTCCGGCGCGCACCTCGGCGGCCTCGATCGTGCCGTCAGGGGTGAAGTCGCGGCCGGCGACCACGTTGGCGGCGTGCTTGCCCGGCTCGTTGGCCCCCGTCACCCAGGACGTGCCGGTGACGACGCGCGGGTCGACGAGGTAGCGGATGCCGAGCTCGCGCAGGATCTGCGGGCCGATGTAGCCGCGTACGAGGCCGGGGTGCTTGGGGAAGTCGGTGGCCTCGAAGATGGCGGGCTCGCCGGGCGCCAGCGCGGCCTCCAGGCGCTTGAAGTCGACCTCGCGGTCCCCGGGTACGCCGATGACCAGCGTCTCCACCTTGTCGGAGCCCGGAGTCGCGACCTTGACGACGACGTTCTTCAGCGTGTCGGCGGCGGTGACGGACAGGCCGTGGTGCTCGTTGACGTACGACACCAACGACTCGATGGTCGGGGTGTCGGGCGTGTCCATGACCTTCAGCGGCGCCGCGCCGTCGATGGGGCGGGCGGCCGGGGCGGGGGTCGTGACGGCTTCGGCGTTGGCCGCGTAGCCGCACGAGTGGCAGGCCACGAACGTGTCCTCGCCCGTGGGCGTGGGCGCGAGGAACTCCTCCGACGCCGACCCGCCCATCGCGCCCGACTGGGCGAACACGATCTTGTAGTTGATGCCGAGCCGGTCGAAGGTGCGGATGTAGGCCTCGCGGTGCTGCTCGTAGGAGCGCTTGAGCCCGTCGTCGTCGAGGTCGAAGGAGTAGGAGTCCTTCATCAGGAACTCGCGGCCGCGCAGGATGCCCGCCCTGGGCCGGGCCTCGTCCCGGTATTTGGTCTGGATCTGGTAGAGGGTGACCGGATAGTCCTTGTAGGAGGAGTATTCGCCCTTGACCATGTCGGTGAAGAGCTCCTCATGCGTGGGACCGAGGAGGTAGTCGGCGCCCTTGCGGTCATGGAGCCGGAAGATGTTGTCGCCGTATTCGGTCCAGCGGCCGGTGGCCTCGTAGTATTCGCGGGGCAGCAGGGCGGGGAAGAGCACTTCCTGGCCGCCCATGCGGTTCATCTCCTCGCGGACGATCCTGGTGACGTTTTCCAGGACGATCTTGCCCAGGGGCAGCCAGGAGTAGATGCCGGGCGCCACGCGGCGGATGTAGCCGGCGCGGACCAGGAGCTTGTGGCTCGGCACTTCCGCGTCTGCCGGGTCGTCCCGCAGGGTGCGAAGAAACAACGACGACATGCGCAGCAACACGGCTACTCCTTGGTCGAACCTGGTGTGAGGACTACAGGCTATCGACTCGGAGCGGCTCGGCGCTCGGCGTTATCCGGCGATCACACCGCCAGCGGGCTCCAGCCGGACACGAAGGCCACCAGGCATCCCGTGAACACGCTCGCGAACATCGCCGAGAGCAGCACCGCGCGCAGCCGTCCGCGCGCGTTCCTGCGCAGGACGAGCATCAGGGCGATGGCCGGCAGGCCGACCGCCAGCGCGGGACCTGGCCAGAGCGACTGCTCGCTCTCGGTCAACCCGGGCCCGGCGCGGTCCACCGCGTCGCCGATCAGCGCCGCGACGACCGCGCCGGCCGCCAGGTCGCCCCAGCCGTCGTGCCTGCGGGTCAGGTACGCCAGCAGGCCCAGGCCGACGAGCAGGACGAGGGCCCAGTCGAGCCCGGCGATGTCCAGGGGATCCCCGCCGCCGACAGCGCTCGCGCCGATGGCCGCGACCAGCGTGGAGATCATCGCAAGGAACGTCGTCACCAGCGCCCACCCGAACCCCGACGCGGTGGCGCCCACGACCAGTGACAGGGCCAGGTAGGCGTACGGGTCGTAGATGCGGCCGGCCCATCCTGGGCCCGTGCCGGAGATGAGGATGCCGGCCAGGCCGATGACCAGTCCCCCCGCGAAGGCTGCAAGAAGATGGCGTTCGATGCCGCGCTGGCGCCGGTCGTACTCGGCGAGGTCGGCGTAGTCGATCGTGGTGGTGTCCATCTCCATTCCCTGGTCAGCCCTGCCTTTGGGTTTCTCGGGGATGACCACTGTCAGATTATGCGAACCTCCCAAAAAGGCAAAATTCGGGCATTCGTCTCAAAATCGGGCAATCTCTTGCCCTCTGCTGATCTTCCGCTGCGGACCCGTTCGGCTCAGCCGCCGAGGAGCTCCTCCCACGGGTGGCGGGCGTTGGTGCGGCGGGTGGTGTCGAGGGCCTCGCTCAGGCGCCAGAGTCCCGGGCGGGTGCGTACGCCGGCCCGCCCCATCGGGTCGATCGCGCGCAGTTCGAACCGCACGCCCATGACGTCGAGCACCGCCGAACCGTCGCTGCCAGGACCGGCCTCGGTGACGAGTGAGCCGTCGTAGTCGGGGTCGCGCACCTGCTCGGCGAGCAGGGAGGCCACCTCGGACGCATAGGGGCCGTCGCGCCACTCGACGTGCCAGCTGTGGTCGGAGCCGCGCCACCAGGTGAGATCGCGGCACGACTCGATGAAGTCGGCCTCGGTCGCCAGCGCCGCCATCACCCGGCCGAACGCCTCATATCTTCGGGCACTCGTGAGCGAGAGGTCGTCGCCGGTGCCGGTGAGCGGTCCGTCCTTCGGCCGTCGCAGCGCGTGCTTTCGCTTCACGAGAATCCACTCTGATCTGGCGCGCGCCCTTCTCGCAAGTACTTGCCGCCGATACGCTGTACTACCAAGCGAGCGCCTGGTCAACCACCCGGGACACGCCGACGGGTCGCCCTGTGACCCCAGCCGTTCCCGCCTTCATCCGTCCTTCATCCGTACGACCGAGCGGCCCCCCAGCGGCCCTCCGAGGACTACGTTGGCGTGGTAATCGCCAGGTACGGGTTCATCCGCACCGGCGATCGGGGATACATCGATCACACTTGCCGGTTGTATCTGGTGGGACGCATGTCTCGGGCAACCGGGTCTTAGGAGGCAGCGTGGCGTTGCACGTGGCGGTCATCGGGTCGGGCCCCGCCGGGATCTACACGGCAGAGGCCCTGGTCAAGCAGTCTTCCGAGCCTGTCGAGGTAGACGTCGTCGAGCGCCTGCCGACCCCGTACGGGCTGGTCAGGTATGGCGTGGCGCCCGATCACACCTCGATCAAGTCGATCGCGAACTACCTGCGCAGGGTGCTCGAACTGCCCCAGGTCCGCTTCCTGGGCGGGGTCAGGCTCGGCGCGGACGTGTCCGTGGACGACCTGCTGAGCACGTACGACGCGGTGGTCTACTGCACCGGGGCGATGGTCGACAGGAAGCTCGGGATCCCGGGCGAGGACCTGCCGGGGAGCGTGGCGGCGACCGACTTCGTCAACTGGTACTGCGGTCACCCCGACGTCGATCCAGGGCAGTTCACGCTGGACACCTCCGAGGTCGCGGTCATCGGTGTGGGGAACGTGGCAGTGGACGTCGTACGCGTCCTGGCCAAGACCGCCGACGAGCTGAGCTCCACCGACGTGCCCCACGACGTGCTCGAACGCCTCTCGGAGAGCCAGGTGAAGGCCATTCACATGATCGGCCGCCGTGGTCCCGAGCACGCCAAGTTCACCTTGAAGGAGCTGCGCGAGCTGGGCGAACTGGCGAACGCCGACGTCTGCGTACGCCCCGAGGAGGCCACCGTCCTGGGCGGCGACTTCCCGCGCCAGATCCAGGGCAACATCAAGGTGCTGCAGTCGTGGGCCGCCCGCCAGCCGGTCGGCCGGCCGCGCCGGCTCGACGTGCGCTTCTGGCTGCGGCCCGTGGAGATCCTCGGCGCCGAGCGGGTCGAGGGGCTCAGGCTCGAACGCACCCGCCTGTCGGAGGACGGGCGCGTGGAGGGCATGGGCGAGTTCGAGACGCTGCCGGTCGGCATGGTGCTGCGCTCGGTCGGCTACCAGAGCGTGCCGCTGCCCGGGGTGCCGTTCTCCAAGAAGACCATGACCGTGCCGAACGACGCGGGCCGGGTGCGTGACCGCGAATACGTGTCGGGCTGGCTCAAACGGGGTCCCACCGGGGTGATCGGCACCAACAAGTCCGACGCCGCAGAAACGGTCCGCACGTTGCTCTCCGACCTGGAAGGCGCGGAACGCGTCCCACACGGGCGCATCGACGCGTTGCTGGAGTCGAAGGGCGTGCGGCCGGTGACGTACGACGAGTGGCTGTCCATCGAGGCGGCCGAGGCCGAGCTGGCCAGGTCGCTCGACCGCGGCGAACGCGTCAAGCTCGTGGGTCTGGAGGCCATGCTCCGTGCCTGCCGTCCCTGAGGGGTTCGAGGAGGCGTACCGGATCCAGCGGGCCCGCTACCCCGCCGCCGAGCCCGGCCGGCAGCCCGTCCACACCGTGTACGTCCCCGCCGACCGGTTCACCGCCAACACCGTCGCCGAGTGGCGTGATCAGGCGTCGTCCCTGGTCAAGGCGCATCTGGCCGAGCCCGCCGAGCTGGCCGCCGTCTTCGGGCTGCCCGCCGGCCTGGCGGCCGGCGTACACGAACGGGTGCTGCGCAAGCTCTCGTACGAGCCGATCGAGGACCTGCGGATCGACTTCGAGGACGGGTACGGCGTACGGCCGTCCGAGGTGGAGGACGAGCACGTGGCGCGGGCCGTCGAGGCGGTCACCCACGCGCACGCCGCCGGGGTGTTGCCGCGACGGTGGGGGCCGCGGGTGAAGTCGTTCGCCGACGGTGATCCGGAGCGGGCGGTGCGCACGCTGGACGGGTTCCTCTCCGGGGTGGTCGCGCGGGTGGGCGAACTGCCGGCGGGGTTCATCGTGACCTTTCCCAAAGTCCTCATGGAGGAATATCTCGGGCAGTTCGTGGGGGTGCTGGAACGGCTGGAGGGCCGGCTGGGGGTGCGGCTGCGGTTCGAGATGCAGGTGGAGGCGCCGCAGACGCTGGCGTTCCTGCGCGGGGACCTGCCCGAGTCACTGGGCGGGCGGCTCGCGGCGGCGCATTTCGGGGTCTTCGACTACACGGCCGCCCTCGGCCTGCCACCGCACGAGCAGCGGCTCGACCATCCGGCCTGCGACCATGCCCGTCATGTGATGCAGACGGCGTTCGCGGGCACCTCGGTCGAACTGTCGGACGGTTCGCTGGCCGCCTCACCCGCCTCCGACCTGACGCGGGACGTGCACGCGCTGTGGCGGCGGCACGCGGAGCTGGTCAGGCACTCGCTGCGGCACGGCTTCTACCAGGGGTGGGACATGCATCCCGCGCACCTGGTGAGCAGGTACGCCACCGTCTACGCCTTCCATCTGGCCCGCTACGACTCCTATCGGGAGCGGGTGCGGGCGTGGGAGGAGCAGCGGGAGGCCGGGGGTGGCGTCATGGACGAACCCGCCACCATCCGCACCCTCGTGGCCGCCCTGCGCCGGGCCGACGCGGCTCTGTCCCTCCCCTGATTTCTTCCGCTGCGGTCCTCATCGGTCAGTCGCGTTCTACCAAGGCGCGCCACTGGCGTACCAGACGCCACTCGACCGGGTCCGACCAGCTCGCCCTGACGGCCGATCCCACGTGGAAGGCGCGGATGCCGTAGTCGAGCAGGGGGGGCACGTGCGCCGGCTTGAGTCCGCCGCCGGCCAGGATGATGGAGCCGTCGCCCGCCCCGGCCCTGGCCTTCAGCACCCGCAGGCCCTGCCCGACCCCGGTCGGCGAGCCGGAGGTGAGCACGGTCGCGAGGTTGGGCAGCAGGCGCACCGCCCGCCAGGACGCCTGGATGTCCGCCGCGTGGTCGACCGCCCGGTGGAAGGTCCACGGGAGCGGCGAGACGGCGTGGATGAGCGCCTCGGTGGCGCCCAGATCGACCGCGCCGGCGCCGTCGAGGAAACCGAACACGAACCCGGCCGCCCCCGCCTGCGCCAGCGCCTTGGCATCACGGCTCAGGCGGCTCAGCACGTCGGGGTCCGCGGCGAAGTTGGCGTCGCAACGGAGCATCACCATCTGCGGCAACGGACATTCCGCCGCGATGGCGGCGACCGTCTCGGGAGCGGGGGTCAGCCCGTCGGCCGCCATGTCGGCGACGACCTCCAGCCGGTCGGCTCCGCCCTGTTCAGCGGCCACGGCGTCGCGCACGTTCAGCGCGATCACCTCGAGCAGGGATCCGGTCATGGTGGAGAGGTTATAGGGTGCTCTGCCCCTTTCCGTCGCAAAAGGAGCGAAATCCCGCCCTACTCGACCGCAGAACTCCCCACCGGGAGGAAGCGTGGCCCTTCAGGCGGTGATGCCGCTCGGGGGCATGGTGGGGGCCCGGCCTCGGGCGGGGAGGCCGGGCCATGGGGAATCAGGCGCTGATCAGCTCCGCGACCGTCAGGTCACGGAAGACCGTGGTCGGCGCCTCCTCCGAGCGGCGCTGGAAGAGGGCGCCCGAGGAGCGATGCGGCAGGTCGACCGTGCGGATGTGCTGGAAGCCGCGGTTGCGGTAGTACTCCTGCAGTCGAGGGTTCCCCTTGGCACAGTCGAGGCGCAGCCACGGCAGGCCGGAGGTGTGGGCGGCGGCGCAGGCCCAGTCGAGGAGGGCGTCGCCGAGGCCGCTGCCGGACCACGGCCGGGCCACCGCCAGTTTGTGGATGTAGAGAGCCGCGCCCGGCTCGTCGGCGAACGTCCAGAACTCCGGGTCGGCGTGGTCGTCGAGGGCTATGGTGGCCACCGGCGGGGCAGACTCGTCGGGATCGAGGTACCTGAGTTCGTCGTCGAGCAGGTACAGCACCCGCTCCTCTATCAGCGGCTCGATCCGCTCGGGGCCGAACCCGTTGCGGGGCCACTGCCGTACCCCCCGTGCGTAGAGCCACTCGGCGGTGTCCGCGAGCAGCGTGAGTACGCCGGGAAGGTCGGCTGGTTCGGCTCGCCGGAGCGCGAGGGGGTGAAGCAGGGTGTTGGTGTGCATAATTGAACTCCCGTTGCGTTGGGTGTCCGCGCATGTACACAGCGTGATGACGCAATGTCGCGCGGGGGCGAAATCGGACCTCAACCCGATATATATGGATAAATGGCGATTTAGGGGAGTATGCACGACTCCCCTAGGCCAGCGAGGCGGCTATTTCTCGCTGCACCCGGCCGGCGGGATCACCCCTTCATGCGAGCCCTCTAGCGGCGATCGAGCTCGTATCTGATCAAATGTTTGTCGGCGGGCAGCACCGACACCGCGACACGCACTGGCATGTCGGCCCCGTCGTATCCAACTCGGACGTAGACCATGACCGGCGTGCCGAGTTCGAGTTGGAGGCGCTCGGCCTCCTCCTGGTTGGGCATGCGGGCCCAGATGTCGTCGACGACGCGTATCTGCGCATGACCCAGCTCTTCCAGCACCCGGTTCGCCCCTCGCGCGATGTCACCGGGCCTGGCGATCTCGGAGTCGGCAACGAGATCGCGGGGAAAGTAGGAGTCGTTGGTGTTGTACGGCTGTCCGTCCACGAACCGCAGACGGCGTCTCACCACCGCCAACTCCCCATCCGCCAACTCCAGCCTGCTGGCGATCTCCTCGACGGGAGACACGGTCAGCACCTCGATGTACTGGCTTGGCGCGCGGCCTTCCTCCGCCACGGCATAGGCGAAGGCCTCCCGCAGTTCCCCTGTGGGTTGTGGCTCCAGCTCCCGCTGCGGATGGATCAGCAGCGGTCTACGGTCTCTGACCACGGTTCCGCGTCGCGGCGTGCGCGTAACAAGCCCCTCGTTGACCAGCTCCCCTAGAGCCAGTCGTACGGTGTTCCTGCTCACGCCATGGTCTTCCATGAGCTGTGCCTCGGTCGGAAGCTGCGCCCCGGGGCCGAGGACACCCGAGTAGATGGCGCGTCGCAACTCCGCAGCCACCTGCTGATACAGCACCGACCTTGCCACTTTCACCCCTTTTGTTCCAACAATTTAGACGATCTGGTTCTAGCAGGCCACAACCCCTTGACCAAACCCCCTCGCCCGGCCCATCATCCATTCGTTGGTACAAATCCATCTAAAGGCCGGTGAGGGGGTGGAGGCCAGTGTTGCCGGTCCGCACGGGTACGCCATACCTGCCCTGGCATGAACCCGGTGATGCAACACGTTTACTGCGTTACGCGTTGCGTCGCCAGCGGTTAACCCACACCTACCAGAGCAATGGCATGTCCGTGCTTTCGGTGTTGACTGAGCTGACCGTGTGGTGCAACGACGGATCCTTTGTCTGGAATGAGGAGGGTGGCGCCCCCGTCACGCACCCCATTGATGACCCGGTTGGTGCAGCTCGACGCATCGCCGCACGTTACCGGCGGCAGGAGCCTTCGAACTCCCCCATCGACTCCGTGCGCGGACCAACGGTCTAGGACTCCATCCCTCGCCGGAGTCCTGGCGCCGCCGCACACGGGGCAGGAAGCGCGTCCTGGCGGGTCCCCCACGCCCGCCAGGGCGCGCTTTCCCGCGAGGTTTTGGAGGATCTCGGTGCAAAGGTCTTCTCCTTCTTCTCTTGCGACTGCCGCGCGCGGGACCCTCTTCTTCTTTTACGGCCGGCCAAGCCGGCCCCGCCCGCCGACCATGGCTGGGCTCCGTCCAGGGAGACGCTCCTCCGGTGTGCGGGGCCGGGCGCCGCGACGGAAAGGTGTAACCGGCTGGGTGGTTCCGATGGCCTGCTGGGTGGTGCCGATGACTGGCCAGGTGGCCGATGGCCTGCTGTGTCGCACCGATGATCTGCCGGGTGGTGCCGTCGATCCACCGGTTGGTGCCGGTGGTTGGCGGGCAGGGGGGATCGGTGGTCGCAGGTGTGTGGTCACTCCTGTTACCGAGTCTGTTTCGCTCACGTCTGTCACCCAGTCCCGAGCTGTCCACGTTGACGCCTACGCCTCATCATCGACCCTCGGAGGCCAACCTGGGGGCAGCTTCGTGATGGTGGGACTGGTGGGGTTTTCTGGTACCAATCCAATTCCCGGACCAAGGTCAACTAGCGGGAGGTTTTCCGCTGGAGTGGATGACCATGCAGGTTTCCGGCATCCCGGCGGTCCTTCCGGATCGCCGGTGCGGCGGGTTGACAGGTTTTCGCGGCGCTCCTACCGTCCAAGCAAGCGCTTGGTTACAATGGGCGCCGTCCGTGGAACTAGGAGGCGGACCCCATGAGCACACACGCTGCCCGGCTCGTCACGCCGGACGGTTGTCGCGGCCTTCCGACGCCCCGCAGGGTCCGCAACGGAGCCGTCACCCCGCCCGGCCCCGCCGCCCACCACAGTCCGAACGGTCACCTCGACAGCGGCCGGTTCAGGCAGGTGCTGAGCAGGTTCGCGACCGGCGTGGTGGCGATCACGGCGCTCGACCCGGTGAGCGGCCGGCCGTGCGGTCTCGCGGCCAACACCTTCACCTCGGTCTCGCTCAACCCGCCGCTGGTGGCGTTCTGCGTGGCGCACACCAGCACCAGCTGGCCCCGGGTGCGCGACGCGCAGGCGGTCACCGTGAACGTGCTGGCCGAGCAGCAGCAGGCCGTGTGCGCACAGCTCGCGACCAGGGGCGGCGACAAGTTCGCCGGCCTGGAGTGGACCCGCTCCCCCGGCGGCAACCCGGTGCTCGACGGCGCGCTGGCCTGGATCGACTGTGCGGTCGAAGCCGAGCACCCCGCCGGTGACCACATGATCGTGGTGGCCAGGGTGCTGCAACTCGACACGCACGCGGAAGGCGGCCCGCTGGTCTTCTTCCGCGGCGCGTACGGCCGCTTCACCGACCC
>NZ_JADOGI010000510.1 GCF_015645445.1 Nonomuraea cypriaca
CTAGTACTACATAGCTAGATCTGTAGGACCTGTAGGCGCAGGTGCCGCTTGAAGTGGTGCCTGCGTGCTCGAGCTTGGTGGCTGCGACGCTGCTCGGACCAGTAAAGTCCCAGCTCAACAGCGTGATCGTCGCTGCCAATCAGGTTGAACAGCCGGCGGATCTCGCTGATGGACAAGGCGATCAGGCGTGTGACGGGTCTGGGCTGGTCACGGGTCGAAGTCCGAGACGGTTTGCGGGGGTTCGCCGGTGTTGCGCTCGCGGGCGGCGCGGGTTGTCCACAGGGGATGGGTCCCCCTTTTAGCGGTGCGGCGCAGGACGGCGAGAAAGGCTAAGGCCAACATGGCCAGGGTGATGTGCCGATACCACGCGTGATAAAGCCGGAACTGATACTGATCCAGCCCCGCCTCTTGCTTGGCCGCCTCAAAACACTCCTCAATCGGCCACCTCGATCCGATGACCCGCACCAACTCCGAGAATCCTTCACCACGCGGATCGAAGCAGTGAAAGTAGGCTAGCTCGCCATCGGCGATATTGCGGCGGACCACATAGCGGTGCCCGGGGAGGGCCGTCTCGATCACGGCCCAGTCGTAGACTCGGAAACCCTTGGCGCCGATACCACAGGCGCGTCGCTGCCAATCGTGTGGTTTCAGTCGCGCAGCCAGGTGCGCCACGCGCATGGTGTTGCCCTTTGCCGTGGAGACGTTTCCCGTTGTGATATCGGTGGTCTGGGGTACGGCCATGCAGTAGGAGATCTGTTCGCGTTCTAGATAGGCGCGCAGGCCGGGGTTCTGGCCGAATTCCTCATCGGCGGCGAACCAGGCGAACGGCACCCTGGCTCCCACCGCCCGGGCGATCATGGCCTGGACCTGCTGCGGGCGGGTGGCGAACGTCACCTCCTCGGGCACATGCGCCTCGGCCCGCCGGGTGGGATCGGCACACCAGGAATCCTCCGGCATATACAACTCGCGGTCGATCAGCACCCGATCCCCGCACGTATTGGCGTAGGCCAGGAAGGTGCCGATCTGGCAGTTATCGATCCGGCCCAGCGTCCCGGAATACTGCCGCTGCACGCCCGCCGATTTCCTGCCCTTCTTGGCGAACCCGGTCGGGTCGGCGATCAGTACCGCGCGCTCGTCGGCGATGTGCTCCATCGCATAGTCGCGCACCTCATCGCGCAGCCCGTCGGCATCCCACGGCGTCAGATTGATGAACCGCTGAATCGCCGTGATCCTGCGCTCACCGGTGAATTCCGAGATCGTCCAGGAGTTCTTGCGCGCCAATGGCGCCAGTAGTCCCCGCAGATACTGCTGGAAATGTTCACGCGACTCCGTCCGGAACCATCGGCCCTCGAACCGCGCACACACCTGCTCGAATTCCGACTGCCACACATCCAGATCCGCGGCTGTCACCGCGCCTGCGTATTCCTGAGGCTGGGGCATGACGATACGGTCACACACCCCAGCCATCTCACGCTGAGAAACCGGACGATCGCTGAACGCGATCTAGGCATGTAGTACTAG
>NZ_JADOGI010000511.1 GCF_015645445.1 Nonomuraea cypriaca
AGGTCCCATACCTCCCCACCGCCTCACGCCACGATCGTTCATGTGCCCGACCGCCGCCGCGCCTACCTGGCCGGAAACCCGTCCCACTGCACGTGCGGAGTCGGCGCGCGGGATCTCCTGCACTCCCTGGAGGCCCCGCCGATCGCCACACCGCTCTGGGTCCTCTCCTGATCGCCCACCTGTGGCGGGTGATTCGCTCCTCGGCCCGCCCGGCGGCTCTGCCAATCCACCTGTCGCGGGCGGCCTGGGCTCGATCCGCGCCTGCTTGGCGACCCGCTCCCGAGCCACCCTGCTCCGCCGGCGCTTCCCCCCGGCTCCAGCAACTGGTCGGTCGGAGCCCACATGCAACTGGAGGGACTGGTACCTCTCCGCGGTGTCGGCGACGGCGCTCGGACCCCATGCTGATGGCAAGACACGACGTGGGCAAAAGTAGCCTTACGGTGTGCTGATCGATTCGACGTACCCCAAGAGTTTCGCCAGTGACAATCACGCAGGCGTGCACCCGACCATCCTTGAAGCCATCGCGGCGGCGAACCACGGCGACGCCCCCGCCTACGGTGGCGACAGTTGGACCTCCGCATTCGAGGAAAAAGTCAGGGAGGTGTTCGGCGCGGGCGCGGAAGGGTTCGCGGTGCTCAACGGAGCGGGTGCGAACATGGTCGGTCTGGCCCTCATGCTAGGCCGCCGCTATGACGCCATCATCTGCCCCGACAGCGCTCACATCGCCACCCACGAAGCAGGCGCGGCGGAACGCCTGCTCGGCGTGAAATTGATGACGGCCCCCACCGAACACGGCAAGCTCCGCCCGGACGACATCCGATCAAGCTTGGGCGGGATCGGGAACCCCAATGAATCCCAGCCGGCAGTCGTCTCCATCTCCCAAGCCACTGAGCTCGGCACCTGCTACTCCCCCGACGAGATCGGCGCCCTGGCCGAAGCGGCGCACGCGGCCGGGCTGCGCCTCCACCTGGACGGCGCCAGACTCGCCAACGCCGCCGCCTTCCTCGGATGCGATCTGAAGGCCATCACCACGGACGCCGGCGTCGACGTGTTCAGTTTCGGTGGCACCAAGAACGGCGCCCTGGCCGCCGAAGCCGTGGTAGTCCTCGATCCTTCTCTTACCGAGGCAGTCCCCTTCCTCCGGCGGCAGTCGCTTCAGCTCGCCTCGAAGATGCGCTTCATCTCGGCACAGCTCTCCGCTCTCCTGACGGACGACCTCTGGCTTCAGAACGCCGCCCATGCCAACAACATGGCCATGCGGTTGGCGGACGGCATCGCCGACGTCCACGGTGTTTCCCTGGCTGAGCCGGTAGAGTCCAACGCGGTCTTCGCCACCATCCCGCCCGCCGTCGCGGAGACTCTTCAGCGCCGCTACTTGTTCCACCACTGGGACGAGACGGCGGGCATCGTCCGTTGGATGACCGCCTTCGACACCACCCCGGAACACGTCGACGACTTCCTGGATGACATCCGCAAGGCCGCCGCCATGTAGTTCCCCCACGTCCTCGGCCTTCTGTT
>NZ_JADOGI010000512.1 GCF_015645445.1 Nonomuraea cypriaca
GGCCGTTGACCTTGGTTTTGTCGTGGGCGGCCAGGGCCTGGCGGACTTGGCGTTCGATCAGGCAGAAGATGAGCAGGGCCAGGCAGATGACGGTGATCAACGCGTTGATGCGGCGGTTGTTCTTCAGATACAGGTGGGTGACGGCCAGTGGGCCTTTGAAGGCCTGGTGGCGGCGTTCGACGGCTTCTTGGCCTTTGTAGTGGCGCAGGATCTGTTCGGCGTCGGCGGTGTCGGGGTCGAGGTTGGTCAGCAGGGCGTACCAGCCGTCGGTGGCGGCCTCGGCGTCGATCGCGTTCTGGTCGAAGTTCCAGGTCAGGGTGGGTTTGCCGGTGGCTGGGTCGGTGCCGGTCTGCGCGGTCAGGTAGGCGGCCACCCGGCGGGCGCGGCCGATCGCGGTGAGGCGGTCGGCGACCGCTTGCCGGGTTGGGTAGTGGCGTCCGCCCAGGCCGCGTTCCAGCCGGGCCAGATCGTCGCGAGCCCGATCGAGTTTCTTGGCCCGGGCGGTGGCCGCGGCCTGCGCGCGGGCCGAGGAGTGCACGAAGATCCGGCGCAGGGCCAGGACCGGGTCCTTCTTGCGCGGCCCGGCCAGCGTCATGGTGTCCTCGGCCACGTGCCAGGTGCCGCGCCGGTCGGCGTCCTTGCCGGCGTCACGGGCGGCGACGTAGTCCACCACCTGGGCCTTCTCCAGCCGCTGATCGGCCAGCACCCCGGCCGGCACGTAGGTCTTGGAGGCCGGAGCGATGAAGGCCACACCATCGGCGGCCATCGCGGCCAGGTTGGCATACGAGATCAACTTCGAATCGCCGATCATCAGCATCGGTTGCGGGCCGGCCAGCCGCTGCAGCGCCTGCATCGCCGGGATGACCTGGCCGACCTCGCCGGCCCCGCCGTCATAGGCGCGATGAAAGACCGGGATCGCCCCGTCGGAGCTGACGGCCAGCCCGGCCTGGATCTGCTTGAGATCCGGCCGGCGATCTTTGGGATGGCCGAACTTCGGCGCGGCGAAGCCGGGCTCGGCCTCCTTGTAGTCGCCCTGCAACGAGATCGAGGTGAGATCCCAATGCAGGCGCGACACCTCCACGCCGAACGCCTCGATCGCAGCCAGCCCGACCGACCCGGCCAAATGATCGAGGTGCGGTGCGATCGCGTCCAAAGCGCGGCCGATCCGGTCATCGTTGAGCAACTCCGGATCCACCCCGAACGCCTCACCCACCGCCCACGACCGCGCCCACTCCTGCACGTGCACCAGCGGCGCCGGTGAGGTCAGCCGGTTGGCCACCAGCACCTCGATCACCTGCCCGTGTGTCAACTCGGCCACGTCCCGCACCGGGCAGGCCGCATCCACCAACTCCCGGATCCGCAACCGCGAGCAGAACCCGGCCACCACCGGTAATGCTCCGAGCATCTTCTCGACACTGGCCTGGCCCCACTGCGCACGCTGTCTCACCAGCCCAGGTCATACCGCGCAACGATCACCACAGCAAACCCAGCGATCTTCACTTACCTCGAC
>NZ_JADOGI010000513.1 GCF_015645445.1 Nonomuraea cypriaca
GGGGCTGGTGGCGTCGGGGTTGTGCGGCGGGGTGCCGGCGGCGATGATCGCGCTCGGGGTGCGCTCCGGCCGGCTCGACTCGCATCACATCGTGGACCGCGCCCGCCGCACCGGCCCGCTGCTGGCCGCCGTGGCCGCCGTTCTGGTGGCGCTGGCACTGCTGGTCGTGCTGGGCGCGCCGGCGCTGCTCGTCGCCACCGTGACCGCGATGCTGGTCGCGCTGGGCGTGACCGTGCCGATCACGCTGCGCTGGAAGATCTCCTTCCACGCCGCCGTCTGCGCGGGCACCGTGGTGGTGCTCACCAAGGTGCTGCCCGCGTGGCCGGCCGCGATCGCCGGGGCCGCCGTGGTGGCGCTGGTGTGCTGGGCCCGGGTACGCCTCACGCACCACACCTGGGCGCAGGTGGCCGCGGGGGCGGCGGTCGGCACGCTGACCACCTGGGCGACCCTGGCGGCGTTCGGCCTCGGCTGACGGCTGGAATAGCGGTGTGGCCGCCGGGGTTCTCGCGGACATGGATGCCACGAACCGCGGCCGGGTACGCGTGGAGCGTACGGCCAAGCGTGTCAGGACCTACCTCGGCGGCCGGGTGGTGGCCGACACCACCGCCGCCCTCCTGGTGTGGGAAGTCCCCTACTACCCCACCTACTACTTCCCGCTGGGCGACGTGGACGCCACCGCGCTCAAGCCCTCCGGGACCACCAAGCACTCTCCGAGCAGGGGCGAGGCCACCGTCCACACGGTCACCTCGGGCACCGGCGAGGCCCCCGACGCGGCGCTGATCTACGCTGACTCGCCGCTGGAGCAGATCCGCGGCCACGTCCGATTCGAGTGGGCGGCCATGGACGCCTGGTTCGAGGAGGACGAGGAGGTGTTCTTCCACGCGCGCGACCCGTACACGCGGGTGGACATCCTCCCCAGTTCGCGGCACGTGCGGGTCGAGGTGGACGGCGTCACCGTGGCCGACACCCGTAGTCCGCACATCCTCTTCGAGACCGGGTTGCCCGCCCGCTACTACCTGCCGAAGACCGATGTGCGCCTCGACCTGCTGGAGCGCACCGGCACCGTCTCCCACTGCCCGTACAAGGGGACGGCCGAATACTGGTCGGTCAATGGCAAGGAGGACCTGGCCTGGTCCTACCGGACGCCGCTGCCGGAGAGTCAGAAGGTGACCGGGCTGGTCGCGTTCTACAACGAGAAGCTCGACATCTACGTCGACGGCGAGCTCCAGGAGCGTCCGAAGACCAAGTTCGCCTGAAGTTGACAAGCGGCGATCCCGTGCAACACCCTTTCACTATTCGAATAGTGAAAGGGTGTTTTGATGATCGGGTTCCAGCTCGACCGCGGCTCGGGAGTGGCCACGTACCTGCAGATCGTCCACCAGGTCAGGCAGGCGCTCAGGCTCGGCACGCTGCGGCCCGGCGATCAGTTGCCGACCGCCCGTGAGGTGGTCGAGAGCCTGGCCATCAACCCCAACACCGTGCTCAAGGCGTAC
>NZ_JADOGI010000514.1 GCF_015645445.1 Nonomuraea cypriaca
CACGTTGCACCTCTGGCTCGTGTACGCCGGGTTGACGGTGATCACGTGGGTGCCCGTGTACCGGGCCTTGCTGCGGGTGGCGAGTTCGATGCGGTGCCAGCCCTTGTCCAGGATGGACCGGTTCAGGCCGGACTTGCTCGCGGCCCCGTTGGGCAGGAACGCGTCCGGCCGCTCGGGGTCTGGTCTGGGTTCGACGCCGGCGGTCATGTTCCTGGTCGCCAGCGCCTCGAACACGACCAGCTCGAAGCCTGTGGCCAGGATGTGGGCGGTCTTGGCGGCGAAGTCCTGGCGGCGTCTGCGGACCTTCCGCGCCAGGTCGGCGACCCGTGCGGCGGCCCGCTTACGCCGCTGGCTGCCTTTCTTGGTGCGAGCCAGGTCCCGCTGAAGCTTTTTGGCGTGTTCGACTTCCCGATCGCGGGCGAACACCTGGTGGTGGAAGCGTCCGTCCGAGCGGGTCACGACCTTGGCCACGCCCCGGTCGATCCCCACGGCGCCACCTGGGTTGGCGTGCCGATCGGGCGCAGTGATTCCGTCCTCGATGAGGAAGCTGATGTACCAGTGCATGCCGTCCCGGGAGACGGTGGCGTTCTTGACCTTCCCGCCGAGCGGGCGGGTGATGCGGAAGCGGACCCAGCCGAGCTTGGGGAGTTTTGCCCGTGCCCAGCGCCGGTTGAGCCGCTCGACTGCGATCTTCCCGCCCTCGGGGAAGCGGAAGCTCGGGGCGTTCCTCACCCGTGACTTCCAGCGGACCTTCCACGTCCCGTGCCGGGCGCATGCCTGGTCCAGGTCGATGAGCGTCTGCTGGAGGCAGTGGCCGGGCACCTCGGCCAGCCATTCGAACTCAAGCTTGGCCTCCACCAGCTGGCGGGCCTGGTCGTGGTAGCCGATGAACGCCCCGCGACAGCGGTAGACGCGGCGCTGTTCGAGGGCGGTGTTCCACACGCTGCGGCAGGCTCCGCCGATCCGCTCGGCGAACGCGGCCTGCTCCTCGGTGAGGTCCAGGCGGTACTTACGTCCGGTCAGCACGATGCCTCACCGGTTCTTCTGGTTCTCGACGTACCCTTTGACGACCTCCAGGGGTGCTCCGCCCACGGTGGCCACGAAGTAGGAGTTGGTCCACAGCGTCGGAAGCTTCGACTTCAAGCTCGGGAACTCCTGGCGCAGGACGCGAGAGGAGCGGCCCTTGATGGCCTTGACGAGCTTGTGGATTCCGAATTGCGGGTCCACTTCGACCAACAGGTGAACGTGGTCGGGCATGACTTCCAACTCCACCAGCCACGCCCCCTTCTCCTCGATCACCTCGCGGATCAGCTCTTTCAGCCGTGCCTCGATCCGCCCGCCGAGCACTCGCCTGCGGTATTTGGGGCACCACACCACGTGAAAGGCGCACTGGAAGGCGATGTTGCTGTTCGTGCGCAAGGTCACGGCCACACAGATCAATATACAGCGTTGATCTATCTACCGCTCAAAGATTCGACAGA
>NZ_JADOGI010000515.1 GCF_015645445.1 Nonomuraea cypriaca
TCGCGGAGCCGGGGCCGCCGGTTGAGATCGACGCCACCGAACTGCTGTCCTGCTACGGCCTGACCGTCTGGCCCGCCGAGGTGGTGCGTTCGCCCGAGGAGGCGGTGGCCGCCGCCGAACGGCTCGGCTGGCCCGTGGTGCTCAAGGTGGCAGACCTGGACGCCTCCCGCCGCGCCGGCACCGTACGCCTCGGCCTGACCGGCCCGGAGATGGTACGTCACGCGTACGCCGAGTTCGCCGACCAGCCGGGCGATGCGGGAGAGCTGGCCGTTCAGCGCATGGCGCCCCAGCCGGCCGTCCCCACCGTGGTGGGCGTCATCGAGGACCCGGCGTTCGGCCCCGTCGTCTCCTTCGGGCTCGGCGAGGTGACCGCGCGCCTGCTGCTCGACCAGGGCTTCCGCCTCGCCCCACTGACCGGCGAGGACGCCGCCGCCCTGGTTCGCTCCGTACGGGCGGCCCCGCTCCTCTTCGGCCAGTACGGCTACCCGCCCGTAGCGGTCGACGCCCTGGAAGACCTCCTCGTACGCGTCGGCCGCCTGGCCAATGATCTCCCCGAGGTGGCCCGCCTGGACCTGGACCAGGTGCTGGTCGGCGAATCGAGCGTCATGATCCTCGGCGCCCGCGCCACCCTGCGCACCCCGGCGGGCCCGCGCCTGGACGGCGGACCGCGCAGACTCTCCTGATCCACGCACGCTCTCTTGATCCGCTCTCAGCGAAGCAGGGGAGTAGGGGAGCGAATCAGGGGGACAGAGCGCACGTTGGTACCCAACTAAAGACGTTATAGAGCGTTATATCCGGCGGGTGAGGTCACTGCCCGGCCCTGGCAGGATGGAGCCATGAGGGAAATCCGAGTCTCAGCCGCGGGCCTGCGTGAAGCGATAGAGCGCAGCGGCTACTACCCCGACCTCGTCACCGATGCGGTCGAATCCGCGCTGGGCAAGGAGGCCGTGACCGCGTTCGTGGTGCATCACGAGGCCACGTTCGATCCGGCGATGGAGGTGCGCAGGCACGTCACCGTCCTGGTCCTGACGGGCGGCCGGTTGCTGGTCTGCCACACCGACGAGCACCCGGCGGTGGAGGGCGTCTCGACCTCCCACGCCTCCACGACCACGGAGGCCGTCCGCCTGAGCCGCGTCCAGTCGGTCGCCGTGACCCGCGTGGTGCCCGACCCGGCCTCCTACGTCCCAGGCGTCCCTCCGACGGAGGTGACGCTCACGATCGGCTGGGGTGCCATCTCCCACGTGGACCTGGAGCCGGCCACGTGCGGCGACGAGAACTGCGAGGCCGACCACGGCTACACGGGCGCGATCACGGCCGACGACCTGTCGCTCCGGGTCAGCGAGGCAGCCGACGGCCCGGAGGCGGTCACCCACGTCCTCGCCTTCGCCAAGGCCCTCTCCGAAGCCACCGCCCGCGCCACCACGTAACCTCCGCCC
>NZ_JADOGI010000516.1 GCF_015645445.1 Nonomuraea cypriaca
CGACCCGGGCGGTCAGCCGCTCCACCGTTGCTTCCAGCTTCGCGATCGTCTCGCGCTGAGCCTCGATCGTGGCCATCTGCCGGACCACCAGCGATGCCAGCTCGTCATACGACGGACGGCGCTCCGGAGTCTTCACCACCCAAAGATCATGGCACCTCGCGGACAGCCCTCACGCCAGCAAGATCGAGAGCTACTGAATGCCTACGAAATGCGTCGGACGCAGACGATTACCATCTCTAGTTAACATAGCAACTCTTTATTGTCAATAATATTAAGGATAATCTGTATTTCCCGATCTGATCTTGTCCTTTAGGATATCCAGTGTCAAGATCCCGAAGGGGCGCGATCCCTGAAATGTGAGTGCCACTGGCAGGAAGGATTGAGACTAGGCCCGCCACGAAATCATCGGCCTAGATTCGCCAACCATGCCTATTGTCATGTTTGAAAAAGCCCTCACGCAGGGTAATAACTAAACTCTATTCCGATTATTGACTAGTGGATTGGATTTGCGAGACTATAAATGTCAGATGAGTTCACGAGGGACTCCCGCCCTTAGTAAGGAGAATCGATGTTCAAGCCTCCCATTCGATCGCTGTTAGCCGGCGGGCTGCTCGTTGTGGCTGTATTTGGTGCGGCCACACCCGCTCTCGCGGCCACGTTCCAGGTGAAGCATGGTCAGAATGTGGCCGTCACCTCCCTTACTGACAAGGAGGTCACCCTCTGCGACGGAGAAAACGACGGCTATGCGGTCCAGGTCCAGTACGAGCGGGCATCCGGCAACGGCGGCGCGTTCTGGGAGAGTCGAGGATCGGGAGCCTGCGCTACCTCTGGCTCTGGAACCGTCATCACGCGAATGAAGGTCTGCGAACAGCGGTCTCTCGGAGCAGATAATTGCACCGGCTGGGTGACGAACCCGAACCTGGGCTTCGCACCTCCCGTGATCACGGAAGAGGACCTTCGCCGCGAGGCGGAAGACCCGTACATGTACCGATAGAGAGTATCGGTTACAAACTGAGCTGTGGAGTTCGCGCATATGTAGCGAACTCCACAGCTCCCCCGTCCCAATCACGGCACGTCGATACATGTACTTTCTCGCCGAAAGGGAAAAATGTACAAGATAACTCGCGTCAGCCTCGTTATCCTCGCTGCATTCATGGGGGCTGGCATCGCCCTCTCGGGAACGGCGGTTGCAGCTACGACGACCACCGCACCTGCGAACGTCGTCAGCCAGATGTTGATACCGCCGGGATGCGCGATCGCCGACAATTGGGCGGCTACGGCCAACGACTACATCTCACGATGTAAGCATTCACCCCCAGCGCATGTCGAGTTCTGGTGATCGCGCTGTGTGATCGTCTGGAGGCGTGCGTGAGTACGGTGGCTCCGTAGCGTCAGGCTGTAGCCGGGTCGGGTGGCATCCAGAGCTT
>NZ_JADOGI010000517.1 GCF_015645445.1 Nonomuraea cypriaca
GGTGGTGGGCGCGGCGGGTCAAGGTGGGGAGGTCGGTGTGGAGGGCCAGGCGTACTGGCGGTTCGGAGCGGAGTGTGGCCTCCAGGGCAGCCAGAGTCAGCTTGTCGACGCGCAGTGCCCGGGCCAGCGGGTGCCGCCGCAGCCGGTGCACCAGGCCGGCCTGGCCGAGGATCAGGCCGGCCTGCGGTCCGCCGAGCAACTTGTCGCCGCTGGCGGTCACCAGGGCGGCGCCGGAGCGGAGCGCCGTACGCGCATCCGGCTCGTCGGGCAGCAGCGGCTCGGGGGCGAGCAGTCCCGAGCCGACGTCGACCACCACGGGCACCGGCAAGGCGCTCAGCTCGGCGACGGAGGCGGCGGCGGTGAAGCCTTCGACGCGGAAGTTCGACGGGTGGACCTTCAACACGAACCCGGTGTCCGGGCCGATCGCTTCGGCGTAGTCGCGTACGCAGGTCCGGTTGGTGGTGCCCACCTCGCGCAGCCGCGCCCCGGTGGATTCGAGCAGGTCAGGGAGCCGGAACCCGTCCCCGATCGCCACCATCTCGCCGCGGCTGATGACGATCTCCCGCCCGGCCGCCAGCACGGTCGCGGCCAGCACCAGGGCGGCGGCGTTGTTGTTCACGACGTGGACGTCCTCCGCCTCGGGCAAGGCCGCCGCCAGTGCGGACATCGCCGTCCGCCCGCGCCGTGCCCGCTCTCCCGTCACCAGGTCGAACTCCACGTCCGTACACCCGGCCGCGGCGCCCACCGCCTCGATGGCGGCCGGTGAGAGCGGGGCGCGCCCCAGATTGGTGTGTACGAGGACACCCGTGGCGTTGATCACCCGCCGCGGCCCCGTGGTCAGCGCGGAGACGGCCGCCGCCACGACCTCCTCGGGCCGGATCCGCCCCTCCCTGGCCCGCTGCTGCGCGGCCGCCACCGCAGCCTTGGCGGCGATACGCCCCACACCGCCGACCACCTCAGCCATCCGGGGATCGGCCAGCACAGCGTCTGTACGCGGAATACGACGGCGAGGATCATCACGACCTGGCACCTCGCCCATCCCGGGATCGGCCAAGTCGGCGTCGGTACGCGGGATACGACGGCGGGGGTCGTCACGGCTCATCTGGACCTGCCCGTACGGCTGCGATCGGCCCGACGGAGGCGCACGGGGATCGAACCCGCCGACGACGCCGCGCGCCGTCCACCGGTTTTGAAGACCGGGGTGCCCACCAGAACACACGCGCCTCCCAGGGACGTAACTTCACGATATGACGGACATCAGGCTCACGCAGTACGCCCGTGGCGGCGGATGCAGCTGCAAGATCCCGCCGGGCGAGCTGGAAACGGTCCTCACGGCCCTCAACGCAGGGCTCACCCAGGAGCGGGACGCGACCCCCGCCCACCC
>NZ_JADOGI010000518.1 GCF_015645445.1 Nonomuraea cypriaca
GACTTCCACGTGCTGGTGGCCTCCCCGCGGCTGGCCGTCGACCTCCTGGAGACCGCGCTCGCCATCGACCCCGAGCTCACCGGCATGTTCAGGGGGCAGTTCGTGGGACCCCACAGCGGAGACGCGTCGATGAGCGTCGCGGACGCGCTGGCCATGCACGGCGACCTCAACCGCGACCTGCAGCTCAGCCGGTTGACGCCGCTGGAGCAGCGGCTGGAGGACGGGCTCGCCCTGCGTGACGGCCAGATCCACCGGATCCCCGTCCTGTTCCAGAAGCCGCTGGTCCTGGTGCCCGGCCTGCTCGGCAAGATCGTACGCGGCGTCGTCCACCGCGTCAGCCCGCTCACCCCGAACATGGTGAACTCACTCGTCACCGGCCACCACGTCATCGTCCCCCGCCCGATGGGCCCGCGCATGAGCCGTGAGCGCGTGCCCGAGCTGCTCGACCGGATGCGCGTGCCCGCCCTGGACGACGGCGTGCTGAAGACGCTGGCCGAGCACCGCCACTGGGCGGTGGCGCCCGCCACCGTGGCGAACCTGTCGAAGGCGTTCGGCGTGGACCAGGGGACCCTCGTGGTCGCGAACCCGGCCGACACGTTCGAGGGGGCGAGGGTTCCCGACAGATGGACGCCGGTCCGGATCCCTGGCGACAAGGTCGACGTGCTCGAGGCGTACGTGGTGAGCGTTCTGAGCTCTCTTGGCCTGCGTACACACTTCGTCGACACCTGGACCCCGTACCACGTGTTCCAGGGCACGATGCACTGCGCCACCAACGTCAAGCGGACACCCCCGGACCTCGGAAGGACGGGACCATGAGCGGCGACGAGCACCGCGACCTGACCGGCAGGATCGCCCGCATCCTGCGCGACGACGGCGAGGACACCGGACTCACCCTGGCCCCCGGCCGCGTCGCCCAGGCGCTGGCCTCGCTCGGACCGGCCGCCGTGCCGGGGCTGATCGAGGTTCTCACGAAGACGGAGGGGTTCGGCACGCCGACCCACTGGCAGATCGTCCTGCAGGCGCTCACCGAGCTGAGGGCGCGCGAGGCCATCGGCCCGCTGATCGGGCTCTTCGGCGAGACCCGCGAGACCGAACGCCGCATGCTCCTCCTGGCCGCGCTCGGTGAGCTCGGCGGGCCCGGCGACACGGCTGTCCACGACCTGGCCAAGGCACGGCTGACGGACGGCGAGGAGAGTCCGGTCCTGCGCGGCACCGCCGCCCTCTGCCTCGGCCGGCTCGGCGACCCCCGGGCCACCGATCGGCTCTTCCACGTGGTGCGGGACGAGCAGGACGCGACCTTGCGGGCGAGCGCGGTCCGCGCCCTGACCTATCTGTGGCAGCCGCCCCCCTCCACCCC
>NZ_JADOGI010000519.1 GCF_015645445.1 Nonomuraea cypriaca
GCGCATGAGGCGGCGGCGGACCGGGGCCAGCTCCGGGTGGGTGTAGCGGTTGCTCAGCTCGTGCGGGTCGGTGTGCAGGTCGTACAGCTCGTTGACCGACTCCGGGTTGACGATCAGCTTGTAGCGGTCCTCGCGGATCATCCGCTGCGGGTAGGGGAAGTGGTGGCCGTGGAACTCGGCGAGCAGCTCGGCCGGCCACCTCGGGCGCTCGCCGCGGACGAGGGGGACCAGGCTGCGGCTGTCCACGGCCGGCTTGGTGTCGCAGCCGGCCAGGTCCAAGATGGTCGCCGTGCAGTCGGTGAGGGTCACGAACTCGTTCCTGACCTGTGGTTTCTCGCCGGGGATGCGGACGATGCCGGGGATGCGGTAGATGTCCTCGTACATGGCCGGGCCCTTGTCGTGCAGGCGGTGCGCGCCGGTGAACTCGCCGTGGTCGGCGGTGAACAGGACCGAGGTCCGGTCCGTCAGGCCCAGCTCGTCGAGCCGGTCGAGGATCCGCCCGATCTGCTGGTCGATCAGCGTGACGTACCCCCAGTAGACCGCGATCAGCTTGCGGGTCACCTCGATCGGGATCGTGTCGAACGTCCAGTGGGCGCTGTAGTTGCGCTGCACCGGCGGCTTGCCCTCGAACGTCTCCGCGATCGACGGCGGCAGCTCGACCAGGGCGGGGTCGTACATGTCGAAGTACGCGTCGGGCAGCAGGTACGGCAGGTGCGGCCCGAAGAAGTGGGTGGCCAGGAAGAACGGCCGGCCGTCGGCGGCGTACCGGTCGAGGTGCTCGATGGCGCGGGTGGCCAGGTAGTGCTCGAACGTCGCCTCGACCGGCTGGCGCAGCCGCGCGGCGAGCAGGTTGCCCGCGTTCCCGTTGGGCGTGGTGCCCCGGATCAGGTCCTCGATCCGGTACGGCGGCAGCCCCCGCTCCTCCAGGTAGGCCAGGTAGTCGGGATGGTCGACCGGGTTGTGCCAGCCGGGCAGGTCGGGGCCGTCGAAGCCGTAGGAGGCGGCGTTGCGGCTGGTGCCGCCGTGCCACTTGCCGATCAGCCCGAGCTGGTAGTCGCGTTCCCGCAGCGCGCCGGGGAAGGTGAAGGCGTCCTCGCGCAGGTCCTCCAGGTAGCCGACGTTGCGCTCGTAGTTCGCCAGCAGCCGGTGCCTGAACGGCGCCTGCCCGGTGAGCAGGCTGGCCCGCGCGGGCGTGCAGATGGCCGTCGGCGTGTAGAACCGATCGAAGCGCGTGCCGCCGGCGGCCAGCCGGTCCAGGTTGGGCGTGGCCACGTGCGGGTTGCCGTAACAGCCCAGGGTGTCGACGCGGTGCTGGTCGGTCATCAGGAACAGCAGGTTCACTGGGT
>NZ_JADOGI010000052.1 GCF_015645445.1 Nonomuraea cypriaca
GCCGTGCTCTCCGGCGCCGCCCGCGTCCTGGCGACCGACGGGTCCGACGTGACGGCCGAGTTCCTGGCCGGGGCGCGGGCCGCGCTCGCCGTCGCGCGGCGGTCCGGCGTCCGGCTGGCGGTGCTGAAGGAGGGCAGCCCGTCGTGCGGCGCGCTGGCGATCTACGACGGCACGTTCGCGGGGCGGCGTACGCCGGGCCAGGGCGTCACGACGGCGCTGCTGGAGCGGAGCGGCGTCCGCGTGTTCACCGAGGACCAGGTCACCGAGGCCGCCGCCTACCTGCGGACCCTGGAGACGTAGAAGGAGCCGGCCAAGCCGGCGGCGAGCGCGGCGGCCATCGAGCTGTGATACCAGACGAGCAGCGCGGTCGCCGTGCCGGGGCCGAGCGCCAGCGCCACGATCCCCAGCACCACCCCGCCGAGCGCGGCGGCGTGACCGTAGATCAGCCCGTCCCAGACCCACGTCCTGCCGGTCAGCGCGCCGTACGCCCCGGCGAGCAGGGCCGCGCCGCAGAGCGTCTCCACGATCGCTGCGGGCACGATCACCGGCTCGCGCATCGGGCCGAGCGTGATCCCGGCGTGCAGCAGCCCGAAGAAAAGGAAGATCAGCACGTAGAGCAGCGAGAGCAGGCCCAGCGCCCGGCGAAGTGCGTCCATGCTCCCTACGCTCGCACCCTGCCATGACGGGCGAATCATCCCTGAGGAGGCGGCGCCGGTACGCCGTCGGCAGTAGAGAGCATGCGCCGCACCAGCCGGATCACCTCGTCGATGGTGACCTTGGCGTCCTCGTCGGACTCGCACGCGGCCACCTCGCGCCCCGCCTCGCCCATCATGGTGGTCAGCAGGACCACGAGCACGTGGCTCTCCCGCGTGTCCGCCAGCCCGAGCAGGCGTTTGTTGCCGCCGATCCAGTCCCAGCCGCGCTGCCTGCGCAGCGTCGAGAACTCGACCGGCCCGTCGTTCTCCAGGAACAACCTGGCCACCTCGCGCTGGTCCCACGAGCCCTCCAGGTAGGCGCGGGCCCCGGCCAGGAACCGCTCGCTCGTGCCCTCGGTGGCCCTGGCCGCCCTGGAGGTGCGCTCCTCCTGCCCGCGCATGAACTGCTCCCACAACGCCAGGAACAGGCCCGGCTTGCCGCCGAAGTGGTGGTAGAGGCTGCCGACGCTGATCCCGGACGCCTCGACGATGTCGGCGACGGTGGCGTCGGCGTACCCTTTGGCCAGGAAGACCTCACGGGCGGCGCGCAGCAGCGCGTCCCTGGTGGTGCCGGACCGGCCCCAGCGGCGGCTGCTCATGAGAACTCCCAGGTGTCGGTGCGCGGGCCTGCTGCCGATGCGGAACACCCCCCGTGCCGACGCATCAGACGCATTATGTACGCCCCGCGCACCGGACGCCGGTCACGTCATGGGGCCGAACCCGCCCCCGCGGGCGATCCGGCGTCGCCGGCCCGCAACCCGCTCAGGCCGAGGTTGCCGAGGACCAGACGTTCCCGCAGGCCCACGGGCAGGCAGGTGAGCAAGCCGATCAGGCGCGCGTCGCCGGGGACGACGTACAGGCGCTTGGGCTTGCGCGCCTCCAGCGCCTTGATCACGGTGACGGCCACCGGCGCGGCCGGGGCGGGCTTCTGGCGCGCCAGCGCCTTCTCGACCGCGGCCAGGTGGGCGGCGTAGAGGGCCGCCCGGCGCGGCTCGGCCAGCGCGAGCGCGGCCCTGGAAGCCGCCCCGGCCTTGTCGAAGATCGCGGTGGCGGTGCTGCCCGGCTCGACGAGCACGACCGGGATCCCCCACGCGGCCAGCTCCATGCGCAGCGCCTGGGACATCGCGGCCAGCGCGGCCTTGCTGCCGCACAGCGGCGCGAGGAACGGCATCGGCTGCCTGGCCGTGACCGCGCTGATGTTGATCACCCGGCCGCCGCCCGCCCGCAGCACCTGGTGGGAGTGGCGCTCATGCTCGGGCTGTCCACCCGCGGACGGGCGGCCCCGGGCGATGGTGCCGCTGGGGCTGACCGCCGGGGTGCTGGAGGTGGCCGCGATCTGGCGATCGCCGGGTTCCTGCTGGCCAGGGACGCGGCCGTCTACCTGTTCCTCGCCTGAGGGCGGCCGACCGGGTCTCGAGGCGCGGCTCTAGGATCGGACCGTCAGGGGGATCTGTGATGCTGCGTGCCTTCTTCAGGACCGAGGTCGGCAGTACGAGCGTGCTGCTCGTCGCCACCGCGCTGGCCCTGCTCTGGGCCAACTCGCCCTGGGGTGACACCTACGAGTCCTTCTGGCACACGAGCATGGGGATCTCCTTCGGCACCGCGGAGTTCTCCCTGGACCTGCGGCACTGGGTCAACGACGGGCTCATGACCCTGTTCTTCTTCGTCATCGGGCTGGAGGTCTCCTACGAGGTCCGGCTCGGGCAGCTCACGAACCGGCGGCTGATCGCCGTGCCGGCGGTGGCGGCGCTCGGCGGGATGCTCGTGCCTGCGGGGATCTACCTGCTGCTCAACTTCGGCGGGCCCGGCGCGGGCGGGTGGGGGGTGCCCATCGCCACCGACACGGCCTTCGTGCTCGGCGTGCTCGCCGTCGTCGGAGCGCGGTGCCCCGAGCCGCTGCGGGCGTTCCTGCTGACGCTGGCCATCGTCGACGACGTGCTCGCGATCATCATCATCGCGCTCTTCTACACCGCGGGCCTGTCCGTTCCCGCCCTGATCAGTGCCGTGGTGCTGCTCGCGGCCATCGTGACGCTGCGGTGGCTGAAGATCTGGCGGGCGCCCGCGTACATCGTGCTGGGCTTCGCGCTCTGGGTGGCCACGCTCGAGAGCGGCATCCATCCGACGCTGGTCGGCATCGCGCTGGGCGTCCTCGTCTTTGTCTACGCGCCCACCGACCAGAAACTGCTGCTCGCCGGGGAGGCCGTGCAGGGGTTCACGAGCGAGCCGAGCGCGCAGGCGGCGCGGGAGGCCACGCTGCGCGTCCAGCGGGCCGTCTCCGTCAACGAGCGGCTGCAGTTGCGGTTGCTGCCCTGGAGCGGCTACGTCATCGTGCCGATCTTCGCGCTGGCCAACGCCGGGGTGCGGCTCGACGGCGAGACGCTGCGCGCCGCGCTCACCTCGCCGGTGTCCATCGGCGTGGCCCTGGGCCTGCTCGTCGGGAAGTTCGCCGGCATCGCCCTCGGCACGTGGCTGCCGCTCCGGCTCGGGTGGGGCATCCTGCCTGGCAACCTGGTCTGGGGGCAGCTGCTGGGCGGGGCCGCGGTCTCGGGGATCGGGTTCACCGTCGCGCTGTTCATCGTGGACCTGGCCTTCGACGACTCGGCCCTGCACGATCAGGCGAAGATCGGGATTCTGGCGGGATCGCTGCTGGCCGCCGCGCTGGGATGGGTGATCTTCCGGCTGGCGTGGGACCGGGGCGGGGTCTGCGCGCCGCCCGAGGCCGAGCCGGCCGAGGAGCTGCCCGAGACGCTCACCGTGCCCGTCGGCCCGGACGACCACGTACGCGGGCCCGCCGACGCCAAGGTGACGATCGTCGAGTACGGCGACTTCGAATGCCCGTACTGCGGCCGGCTCCACCCGATCCTGGAGGAGCTGCGCCGCACCCATCCGGACGTACGCCTGGTGTTCCGGCATTTCCCGCTACGCACCCTGCACCCCCGGGCCGCATCCGCCGCGATCGTGTCCGAGGCCGCGGCCGACGAGGGCAGGTTCTGGGAGATGCACACGATGCTCTTCGACAACCAGCGTTTCCTCACCGACGCCGACCTCGAGCACTACGCCGCCGAACTGGCCGTCGAGCCCTGGTCCGACGTGCCCGCCCACGTCGCCAGGATCGCCCGCGACGAGGAGTCCGGCCACGCGAGCGGCGTGCGCGGCACCCCCACGATCTTCATGAACGGCGTGCGCTACCAAGGCCCACTGAACCGGGATTCGATCAGCGGCGCAGTGGAAGAACTGCGCGAATCCCCGTAGCGTCAACGAGTTCCCCTATTACCCCCGGAGATCCTTGAATGATCCAGACGTCCGCGCTGATCATCAGCGCCGTCCACTTCATCCTCATGGCCGTCCTGCTGATCGGCGGCATCATCATGATGCTGATCAAGCGGCGAGACCACGGACGAGCGGCGGTGATGGGGATGATCGGCTGTTTCGTGCTCCTGCTCGGAGCGGTGTTCAGCGTCCTGTCGGGCTTCCTGTACGAACTGCTGGCCGACTATCTCGGTATGGGGCCGACGTTCACCATCACCAATCTGATCAACCTGATCCTCACCGTGACCGGCACGGGGCTGCTGATCTGGGCGGTGGTCGCCCGCCGCGACCCGGCGCAGCCCGCGGGACCCCAGGGACAGGGCTGGCAACAGCCCCCCGCCGGCTGGCAGCAACCGCAGCAGGAGCCCGGCTGGCAGAACCCGCAGCAGCCCCCCTTCGGAGGCTGACGCCTACGACCCTCCCAAGTACGCGTTCCAGGTGATCTCACCGGCCGGCCGGGCCTCCGTGGTCAGATGGCCGGCCCTGAACGCCCGCCCCAGCCCGCCGGGCAGCCGCAGCCGCACCATCGGCCGGCGCCTCCCCCGAGCTCGCAGCCAGCGTTCGGCGGCCTCGGCCATCGTCAGCACCTCCGGACCGCCGTACTCCTCGATCCCGCCGCCGGGGCCGCGCCCGGCCAGCGACACGAGGTGCCGCGCCACATCGCGAACGTCCACCGGTTGCGCGGGTATCCCCGGATCGGCGACCACCACGCCGAGCCGGGCCATCCCCCGCAGCGCCTGGTCGACGAACTCGTGGAACTGCGTCACCCGCACGATCGTGTACGGCACCCCGCTGTCCCGCACGAGCCCCTCAGCGCGGACCTTCGTCCGGAAATATCCCCACGGCACCAGGTCTGCCCCCACGATCGAGGTGTAGATCACGTGCCCGGCGGAGGCCGCCCGCGCCGCCGCCAGCAGCGCCGACGTGCCGTCCAGCTCCACCCGCAGCGTGTAACGGCCCTTGTACGGCGCCGAGGCCAGGTGCACGATCACGTCCACCCCGGCCACGGCCTCGGCCACGCCCCTGCCGGTGGTCAGGTCCGCCACGACCCACCGCACGCCGCCATCCTGAGCGCGGGCGGCACGGCTCACCGCGCGCACGTCGTACCCCGCTTCGACCAGCAGGGCCAGCAGCGGGCGACCGAGCCGTCCGCTGCCGCCCGTCACGAGCACAGATGTCATGCCAGTACGGACGGAACAGCCGGTAAAAGTGTGACAATGGAAGTCGATAACTCCGCAGCGCGCCTGAGGGGATCATGACTCCAGAGCAGCCTGGCCGGCCGAACCCTGATCCCAACCAGACGATCAGGCACCGCTTCCCCCATCCGACCAGACCAACGCAGCAGGGGCCGCCGCCCCGGCAGGGGCCGCCCGAGGCGCCGAACACGCGGCGGCTGCCGTACACGCCGGACATGTTCCCCGACGTCCCGCACTACGAGGCCAGGCCGCCGCGGTCCTCCTGGTGGTGGGCGATCGTGGCCGGCGGGCTGGTGCTGGCGATCGCGGCCCTGGCCGTGGCCGCCGTCCTGTGGGTACGCGGCTGAGCCCGCGTCCCGCCGGGGAGCGTCATGCGCGCGTGAAGTCCATGGTCCAGTTCGTCTCCCAGGTCTTCCCGTCGTCGGCCGAGAATGCCTGCTCCCATCGCGCGCCGTCCTGGCCGAGCACACTCCAGAGGAAACGGCACCGCACCCGTCTGCCCTCGTGGGTCTCCTCGCCGTAGAACTCGCCGCGGTCGCCATCGAACGCGCCCACCATGGGCGAGGTGTCGAGCACACCCCTCGCGCTGCTCGCCCAGTAGATCGACCACTGCCGCGTCGTGTGGTCGTACACGCGGACCGTCAGCCCGCTGAACCCCTTGGTCGGGAACGTGACCTCGTCGAAGCTCGCCGCCCCGTCGAAATGCCGGGTGGCGACCGAGTGGCCGGGGAACTCGTCCCATTCGTCGCCGGCCAGGCGGCGGTTGGCGACGTTCCAGTGACCGGCGAGAAAGTCGAAGTCGTTCATGGGCGGAAAGGTAGCGACCAGTCACTGACATGTAGTGTCAGCGAATGTGCGTGCTTCCCGCCTGGTCTCGATCCTCCTGCTCCTGCAGACGCGCGGCCGGATGACGGCCCAGGAGCTCGCCGATCGGCTGGAGGTCTCCGTACGCACCATCTACCGCGACGTCGAGTCGCTCCACACCGCCGGCATCCCCCTGTACGGCGACGCGGGCCCGCACGGCGGCTACCAACTGCTCGACGGCTACCGCACCAGGCTCACCGGCCTGACCGCGGACGAGGCCGAGTCGCTGTTCCTGGCGGGCCTGCCCGGTCCCGCGGCCGAGCTGGGTCTGGGCGCGGTGGTGACGGCCGCGCAGCTCAAGCTCATGGCCGCGCTGCCCGTCGAGCTGCGCGACCGGGCCGGGCGCATCCAGGAGCGGTTCCACCTCGACGCCCCGACCTGGTACCGCGACCAGGAGCCGGTCACGTTCCTGCCCGCCGTGGCCGACGCCGTCTGGAACGAGCGCCGCGTCCAGGTCAGGTACCGCCGCTGGCAGGCGCCCCAGGAGGTGGAGCGGCGGCTGGACCCGTACGGGCTGGTGCTCAAGGCGGGGCGATGGTACCTGGTCGCGCGGGCCGGCGAGGACGTGCGGACCTACCGCGTCTCGCAGATCCTCGAACTGCACCCGCTTCCCGAGACCTTCGCCAGGCCTGAGGGCTTCTGCCTGACGGCGTACTGGCGGGAATACCTCGCCGAGTTCGAGGCCAGGCTGCGGTGGGGCGAGGCGACCGTGCGGCTGTCGCCGCGCGGCCTGGAGCGGCTGGCCGATCTCATGACGCCGGGGACGGTGGCGGCGGCGCGGCAGAGCGCGCAGCCGCCGGACGAGGAGGGCTGGACGCGGGTCACCGTGCCGATCGAGTCGATCGAGCACGCGCTGGGCGAGTTCCTCAGGCTGGGCGTGGACGCCGAGGTGCTGGATCCGGCCGAGCTGCGCGACCGCCTGGCGGCCGCCGCGAGGGTGCTCGCCGAACGCTACCGGCCCAGCTGAGCACTTATACCGCGATTTATGGGGATATTTCAGGGTGAAGACTCCCCCGCCCCAGAGAGCGCGCGGCCATGGACCTTCACGAGCGGCTGCTGGTCCAGGTCAGCGCCAGGGACGTCTACGACGCCGTGGCGCTGACCGGGCATCCCGGCTCCGGCCTGGTCTTCACCGGTCAGGCGGCGCACGACGCGATCCGCATGGTGCGCCGCCGGGGTTACGACGGCCCGGTCCTCGCCGACCGCCGCCGCTACGCGGGGTCGGCCCGCGTCCGGGGCACGGCGCGGCTCTCCGCCGACTGGATCGCGGACCAGGTCGAGTCGGGCGCCACGGCCCCGCTCACCGACTCCGGATACATCGGCAAAGGGGATGAGGAAGCCCTGCACGCCATCCTCGAACAGGCCGTCCAGTGGGAGGGTGTGATCGCGGTGCTGCCCGTACACGCCCGGTGGGTCGCCGAGGACGGGGCGGCCCTCATGCGGACGATCGCCTCCTACGGGGTGCCGGTGGCGCTGGTCGTCGAGGACGGGCCACCGTACCGGCCGCTGCCGCTCCCCCTGCTCTCGGCTGGGGTCGAGGCGCTGGCCGCGCTCGCGTACGGCGCCGAATGGGCCGCCATCGGCGTCCGCGAGGTCCTACGCCACCTCTATCCGGAACCCCCGCACCCCCCGAAACTCTGGGAATCGCTGGAACCCCCGAAATTTCCGGAATACCCGAAAACGACAGAAACCCCTGGACCGCCGGGACGCACGGAACGCCCAGGACCCTCAGGACGCCCAAACGGCCCGAAGCCGCACGCGGCGCGCGGCAGCTGGCGAAGGGGCGGGGCGCGGAGCGCGCTGGTGGCACGACCTCACAGCGTGAACCCGGAAAACTCAGGGTGTGAGGGCGCTTTCAGCCTGCCAGCAGTGCACCCAGCGCCCCTCCCCCAGCTCGGTACGGCCGGGCGCCTCGCTCCCGCACACCGGCAGGGCCACCGGGCAGCGCGGATGAAACCGGCAGCCGCCCGGCGGATCGATCAGGCTCGGCGGCTCCCCGTGCCGCTCCCCCCGCGCCGGGGCCACCCGGTCCGGATCCGGCGCCGACTCCAGCAGCAACCGCGTGTACGGATGCCGGGCCCCCTGCGTCAGCTCCTCGCCGGGACCGCTCTCGATCAGCCGCCCGGCGTACATCACCGTGATGTCCGAAGCGAAGTAGCGGGCGCTGGCGATGTCGTGCGTGATGTACAGGAGCGCCAGCCCGCTCTCGTCGGCCAGCCGCTCCAGCAGCCGCAGCACCCCGAGCCGGATCGACACGTCCAGCATCGACACGGGCTCGTCGGCGATCAGCGCCACGGGCCGCACCGCCAGCGCCCTGGCGATCGCCACCCGCTGCCGCTGCCCGCCGGACAGCTCGTGCGGCAGCTTGTCCATGAACTGCTCGACCGGCGTGAGGCTGACGCGTTCGAGCAGCTCGGCGACGAGCTCCCGCTCGTGCGCGGCCGAGCGGGCGTGCCCGTGCAGGCGCAGCGGCCTGGCCAGGTGGTAGCGCACGCGGTGGAAGGGGTTCAGCGAGGCGAACGGGTCCTGGAAGATGAGCTGCACCTGCCGCCGATAGTCCCTGAACGCCGGCCCGCGGTGCGCGCGTACCGGCTCGCCGCGCAGCAGGACCTCGCCGGACGTGGCCGGGTACACCTGCGCGAGCAGCCGCGCGACCGTGCTCTTCCCGCACCCGCTCTCCCCGACGAGCGCCGTCACCGAGCCGGCCCGCAGCGCGATCGACACGTCGTCCACGGCGCGCACGGGAGGCCGCCTGCCGAGCCGTCCCCGGGGCCCGCGGGCGGCGGTGAAGTACTTGGTGAGGTTCCGCCCCTCCAGAACGATCATGAGGTCTCCTCCACTCCGCGCCCGCCGTTCAGCAGGCACGCGACTTCGCCCTCCGCGTCGCCGGAGAGCTCGGGCAGCTCCGCGGAGCATGCCGCCACGGCCAGCCGGCAACGCGGATGAAAGGCGCATCCCTCCGGCAACGCCCTCAGGTCGGGCGGCGTGCCTGGGATGCCGAGCAGCTCCTCGCGCGGCCCGCGCAGGCGGGGGAACGAGCGCAGCAACCCCACCGTGTACGGGTGCCGCGGCGCCCGATGCAGCCCCTTCGCCGTGCCGGTCTCCACGACCCTGCCGGCGTACATGATGGCGATCCGGTCGGAGATCTCCATGAGCAGCGACAGGTCGTGCGTGATGAACACGACCGCGAAGCCGTACTCCTGCCTGAGCTCCCTGATCTCGTGCAGGATGTCGCGCTGGACCACCACGTCGAGCGCGGTCGTGGGCTCGTCCATGATGATGATCTCGGGGTTGAGCGCGAGCGCGATGGCGATGACCGCACGCTGCCGCATGCCCCCGGACAGCTCATGCGGGTACGCCCGCCGCCGGTCGGCGCTGATGCCGACGCGTCGCAGCAGCTCCACGGCCCGTTCCGTACGCTCGCCGCGCGACATCGACGGGGCGTGCACGCGCAGCACGTCGGAGATCTGGGCGCCGACGGTGCTGACCGGGTTGAGCGAGTTCATGGCGCTCTGGAAGACGACGGCCAGCTCCTTCCAGCGGAAGGCGCGCAGCTCCTCGCGTCTCAGGGCGAGCACGTCGACCGGGGAGCCGTCCTGGCGGCGGTAGACGACCGAGCCGGAGGTGATCGCGGCGGGCGGGCGCAGCAGCCGGGCGACGGCGTTCGCCAGTGTGGACTTGCCGCTGCCGCTCTCCCCCGCGAGGCCGAGGATCTCGCCGCGCCGCAGGTCGAGCGAGATGCCGGCGACGGCGTGCACGGCTCCGGAGGCGGACAGGTAGTCGACGGACAGGTCGCGGAGTTCCAGGACGTTCATGCGCGAGCCTTCCCGGGCGCCCGGCGTTCCAGCACGTTCATACGCGAGCCTCCCTGGGCACGCGGCGTGCCTTCCTGGGCACCTTGATCGTTCGCAGCCGGGGGTTGGCGATCTCGTCGATGCCGAAGTTCACCAGCGCCAGCCCGGTGCCGATGAGCGCGATGCAGAGCCCCGGCGGGATGAACCACCACCACGCCCCGATGAGCAGCGCCTGACCGTTCTGTGCGAAATAGAGCATGCTGCCCCAGCTCACGGTGGACAGGTCGGCCAGGCCGAGGAACGACAGCCCGGCCTCGGCCAGGATCGCGCCGACCACGGTTGCCAGGAAGCTGGTGGCGATGACGGGCAGCAGCACGGGCAGGATCTCGAAGAAGATGATCCGGAACGCCCCCTCGCCGCCGGCCCGTGCGGCCTGGACGAAGTCGCGGCGCCGTACGGACAGGGTCTGGGCGCGCAGCACGCGGGCGCCCCAGGCCCAGCCGGTGACCGCGATGACCACCGCCACCGAGCCGACGCCGCGCTGCGGCAGGTAGCCGGCCAGCACGATGATCAGCGGGAGGGCGGGCAGGACGAGGAAGATGTTGGTCAGCACGGAGAGCACCTCGTCGACGGCGCCGCCGAAGTAACCGCCGGCCAGGCCGACGACGACCGCGACCACGGTGGCGATCACCGCCGACAGCAGGCCGACGCCCATCGAGACGCGGGCGCCGTAGACGATCTGGGTGAGGATGTCCTGCCCGCTCTGCGTGGTGCCGAGCCAGTGTCCGGCCGACGGCCCCCGCAGCCCGGCGTCGCTGGTCGCGGCGGGGTCGGCGGTGATGAGCAGCGGCCCGAGCAGCGCCATCAGCGTGAAGAAGGCGAGGATGCCGATCCCGATCTTGATTTTCATTCGGACTCCTGCCTGGTACGCGGGTCGAGCACCACGTACGCCAGGTCGGCCAGGAAGTTGGCGACGAGCACGGCCAGCGAGATGACGAGGAAGATGCCCTGCATGAGCGGGAAGTCCTCGTTCTCGACCCCCTTGAGCAGCATCGACCCGATCCCCGGATATGAGAACACGATCTCCGTCAGCACGGACCCGCCGACGACGAAGCCGAGGCTCAGGGCGAAACTGGTGATGTTGGGCAGGATCGCGTTCCGGGCCGCGTACGCCCACATGACCCGCCTGGAGGTCAGCCCCTTGGCCTCGGCCATCACGACGTAGTCCTCGCCGAGGGTGGTCACCATGACGTTGCGCATGCCGAGGATCCGGTCGGCCATCGACGCGATCACGATCGTCAGCGCGGGCAGCGCCGCGTGGTAGACGACGCTCCCCGCGAAGTCGCCGGTGAGGCCCGGCATCACGTCGAGCCCGTACCCACGGCTGGCGGGGAACCACTGCAGCGTCACCCCGAACACGAACACGAGCGCCAGGGCCACCCAGAAGTACGGCACCGCGTGCGCGAACGTCGCGGCAGGCAGGATCCCGTCGAGCCAGGTGCCGCGCTTCCACGCCAGCAGCACGCCGAGCGAGGTGCCCACCAGGTAGCTGATCAGCGTGGCGACCCCGACGAGCCCGATCGTCCACGGCAGGCTGTCGGCGATGACCCTGGACACCTCGGTGGGAAAGAAGGTGATCGAGCGGCCCAGCTCGCCTTGAGCGAGATTGCCCAGGTAGTCCAGATACTGCCGCCACAGGCTCGCGTCGCTGATGCCGAACGCGCGGCGCATCGCGTCTATGGCCTCGGGCTCGACGTTCCCCTTCATCCTGGCCACCAGCAGGTCGACCGGGTCCCCCGGCATGAGCCGGGGGATCAGGAAGTTCAGCGTGACGGCGGCCCAGGCCGTCAGCAGGTAGAAGCCGAGCCGCCGGGCCAGGAACCTCACGTGGCCGCCGGCTTCAGCCGCAGCAGCACCACGGCCGCGTCCGGCGAGGTGTACGGCGACGGCATCGCGTACGGGTCCTGCTCGGAGGGCCAGCCGACGTACTTGTTCGTCCGGTACTCCGCCCACGACGGGCTGTAGAAGAGCGGCAGCGCGGGCAGCTTCTCGACCATGATCTTGCCGAGTCCCTGCGTGGCGCGCTGTTGCTCGGCCTCGTCCTCGGTGGCGGCGTACGCGTCGATCAACCGGTCGGTCTCGGCGTCCTTCCACCGCTGGTAGTTACCGGTCGCGGGCTCCCCGACGGGCTCGGCCAGGCCGCCGAACAGCATCGAGCGCATCTGGAAGTACGGCGTCGGCCCCGACGCGGTGGCCCTGATCGACAGCTCGTAGTCGCCCTTGCCGGTCTTGGAAACCCAGTCCTGGAACGCCACGCCCCTGGTCTCGACCGTGATGCCGATCTTGGCCAGGTCCTCGCGGATGAGCTGGGCGGCGTTCACCCAGTCGGTGAACGGCGACGGCACCAGCAGCTCGAACGTCAACTCCGCCGGGTCCACCCCTTCGAGCAGTTGCCTGGCCCGTTCGAGGTCCACCTTGAAGGCCGCGTCCCGGTACTCGGGCGCCACGTACGCCTCCCCGCCCGGCATCGGCACGCCGGTGGGATGCGCGACCTTCGTGTAGCCCCGCTCGGCCACCTTGACGATCTTGTCGCGGTCGACGGCGAGGCTGATCGCCTGGCGTACCTCCGGCTTGGCCAGGATCGGGTGGGTGAGGTTGGGCAGCAGCGTCACCACGCCCTCGGGCGGGAAGTAGAACTTGTTCTGCTCCGGCTTGCCCTGCACGTAGATCTTCTCGATGTCCGGCACGAACGCGCCCGCCCAGTCGACCTCGCCCTGCTGGAGCGCCGTCTGGATGGAGTTGGCGGTGTACGCGGGGAACCGCAGCACCGGCACCTCCGGCTTGCCCGGCTGCCAGTAGGACGGGTTCCGCTCCATCTCGTAGAGCTGCGCGGAGAACCTCGTCAGCTTGTAGGGCCCGGTGCCGACCGGCTTCGGATTCGTGAACGTGACCGGGTCCGCCTGCTTCTCCCACAGGTGCTTGGGCACGATCGGCGAGTTGCCCGCGATGTTGAACAGCTTGGCGTAGGAGGTCTTCTCGAAGTCGACGCGTACCTTGTCGGGCGCCAGCGCCTCGGCGTCCGCGATCTCCAGCGCGTTCCTGTTGAGCTGCGGGTTGTCCTTCAGCATCAGGAACGTGAACGCCACGTCCTCGGCCGTGAACGGCTGCCCGTCACTCCACTTCACCCCCTGGCGGAGCGTGAACGTGAGCGACCTGCCCTTGTCCGACCATTCGTGGTCCAAGGCCAGCCAGGGCGTGACCTCACCCGGCTTGAGCTTGTTGAAGTACATCAGGGTCTCGTGGATCATCCCGCTCGTCCCGAAGTTCACGCCTTCGAGGTGGTACGGGTTGAAGTCCTCCTGGAACGTGCCCGCGTCCGCGGCGTGGATGACCAGGGGCGGCGCGCTCGTACCCATGCCGCCCGTGGAGCCCCCGCCCGAACAGCCGGCCAGCGCCAGGACGGCGAGAACCGCGATCATCCGTCTCATCGGGCGGCCGCCTTCCCGAAGTACGCGGTCCGCAGGTCACGCGAGCCCTTCGGCGCGGCGAAGGCCTGCGCCCTGGCGAACCCGGCAGGCGCGCCGCGCACGATCGTCAGCGCGCGGTAGTAGTCGACGTACGGGAAGCCGTAGGTCTCGCCCCGGGCGTACGCGTAGCCGGTGATCGCCCGCGACCAGATCTCATACGCCTCCTCGCTCAGCTCGACGAACACGTCGGGCGCGTAGCCCTCGGCGTCCTCCCAGTTGTCGGCGTAGTAGAGCTCGCTCGCCCAGTAGGCGGGCCGCTCGCGTTCGAGGGTCTTCAGCCCGCCGTAGAAGCGGGCGTCCTCGACGATCCGGTGGGTACGGGCGTGATCCTTGTGGATGGAGGCGCTCCAATGGGTCAGGACGACGTCCGGCCGCAGCTCCCTGATCAGGTCGCCGACCCGCATCTTGACCTCCTCGTCCTCGGGCAGCAGGCCGTCCTCGTAGTCGAGGAACCTGACGTCCGCGCCGATCTCGCCCGCGAACGTCTCGGCCTCCTCGCGCTTCTGCTTCGCGTAGTCGGCGACGGACATCCGGGGGTGGCCGCGCTCGCCGAGCGTGAGATGCAGCAGCGTGGCGCGGTCGCCGCGCAGGACGTGCTGGGCGAGCACCGCGCCCGCCGTCAGGTCGAGGTCGCCCGCGTGGGCGCCGATGGCCAGTACGTGGGTGGTCTGCTCGCTCACGCGCCCCGCCTCATCACATGGAACCGTCTGGTGATCTGGTAGCCCGCTTTGGTGTAGAGGTGGCCGGCGGGGCTGGCTTCGCCGGTCCAGAGGAACCACGAGGAGTGGAGCCCTTCGGCGCGCATCATGGTCATGGTGCGGTGAAGGAGGATCTTGCCGAGGCCGGTGCCGCGCTGCTCGGGGGCGACGCCGAAGGGGCCGAACCGCTCGGGGACGCCGCGGTAGGCCGCGTAGAGGGCGAACCCGACTATTTGGTCTTTTTTCGCGATAACCATGCATTTGGGGTCGCGATGCTGGCGAATCGCCTCGCCCCAGTCGGGGTTGAACACCTCCGCCGCGAACCGGATGAGCTCGGGTAACTCGCCATCGAGCGGGCTGCGGACGGCGTACCCCTCGCTCTCCCTGCCGGCCCGCAGGTCGTGTACGTCGGCCGGCGTCACGTACCCGACCAGCGTCCGGTCCATGGCGACCGGCGAGTAGAGCGTCCGGAAGCCGAGCCCTTCCAGCAACCGGAACCCGTCCGGGTAGAGCTCGACGTCCGCGCCCGGCAGCACATAGTTCGGCGTATACGACGAAAAATCCACCTTCGTCCGGCCGGCCGACTCCAGGAACCCCAGCGCCTCCCCCAGGAGCCGCCGCCCCAGCCCACCGCCGCGATGCCCGGGTTCGACGAAGAAGAACGGGATCCATCCCAGGTCCGGCTCCAGGTCGGTGCCGGGGGCCAGTGGTGTGCGCCTGCGGACGGCGTACGCGCAGCCGACCACGCGCCCGTCCGCCACGGCCACGCGTAAGCCGTAGGGGTCGAAGTTGGGATCGAGCAGGACGCAGTCGCGGAACCAGCCGGAGGTCGTGGGATCGCCTGGCATGCTGCGGTTCCAGGCCTCGACCAGGGAGTTCTCGTCCCCGGACGCGAACGCGCGGACAGTGACCATGAGGGTCCTTTCACCTGGAGCACTCCGGCCACAGCTTTCCCACTGTCAACGCACAGGTCAAGAACTCGCAGGAAGAAATTTTCTTCACAGCCAGATACCTAGAAAATTAGTTTCGCGTGCGGTAAGTATGGAATGTTGCACGTCAAGCGGTGTGCGGAGCATCACAGCCGCAGGGGGAATCGCCGCCCGCCACCTGCGGTTGCAGTGGATCGACTGACCAAAAGGCCAGCCTCGCAAACGCCTTTGGCGGAGGTTCTCATGAAGGCATGGTCACGCTGGCAGGACTGGGTAACCCTGGTCGCCGGCCTCTACGCGGCGCTCTCTCCGATCTGGGTCGTCGGTGCCTCCGGCGCCACTCCCGCGCTGATCGTCCTTGGCGCGCTGATCGTGATCACCTCACTCGTTTCGCTCGCGAACCCGGGTGTCGTCGCGACGGAATGGCTCAACACCCTCTGGGGCGTGCTGCTGTTCGTCGCCCCGTGGGTGATCACGTACGCCACGGCCGTGGGGGCGTCGTGGACGTCCTGGGTCGTCGGTGTCATCACGGTGGTGCTCAGCCTCACCGCCGTACCCGCCAGCAAGGCGGCCCACCATCACGTGACCCAGCACTGACGGGCGCGCCGTTCCCGGTCATGCGGGCCACTGGGCCGGACCATCGAAGGTCCGGCCCTTTTTCATGTCCGGCCACCGATGAACCAGCGCTGTCACGTCCGCCTGCCGACACACCAGGCCGCTCACGTCCGGCAAGCACACTTCTCACGTCCGGCGGTGTCCACAGGACAAGGCGTACAGTCTCGACCTCATCCACAGAACCACGTTCGGCCGCTCCGCCCCCCTCCAACCCCGGCATCCTCGTTTCCGGCACCACCGCCACCACCCACCAGAAAGGAATCCGAGGATGCCCGGAGGACCGCCCACGCTGGGCTTCAGCCTGATCGTCTACGCTGCGGTCGGCCTGGTGACCCTGATGGCCACCAAGCTGAGGAGGCGCAGGTGACGCTCACCCTCACCGTCATCGTCCCGGCGCACAACGAGGAGCACGGCCTCCCCGCCACGCTGGGATCCATCGCCGCTCAGTCGATCCCACCAGAGAAGGTCATCGTGGTGGACGACGGCTCGACCGACCGCACCGGCGAGGTGGCCGCGTCGTACGGCGTGACCGTCCTTCGCCCATCCCACAACCTGGGCAGCAAGGCCAGAGCACAAAACCACGCGCTCCCACACTGCGACACCGACCTGGTCCTGGCCGTGGACGCGGACACCGTGCTCGCACCCGACTACATCGAGCGGATCAAGCCCGCGTTCGACGATCCAGCAGTGGAGGTGGCCGCGGGAAACGTGCAGACCCGTTTCGCCCGCACCCCATGGGAGCGCGGCCGATCCACCGAATACCTCTTCGGCTTCCACTGGCACCGCCCGATCCAGCAGCTCGCCGACAGCCCCATGGTGTGCTCGGGCTGCTGCTCGGTGTTCAGACGCACGACGCTGACGGCGTTCGGCGGTTTCCCTGAGCGCACGATCGTCGAGGACATGGACTACACGTGGAGCCAGCAGCTCGACGGCCGCAAAGCGGTCTACGTCACCGACGCCATGGCGTGGGCAGCCGACCCCGAAACTCTCCCCTACCTACGCAAACAAGTGTGGCGGTGGATGGCGGGCTTCATGCAGAATGTCCGCCTCCACCTGCCTCGCCTGCTCACCCGCAAACCCATGCTGGCCACCTGGATCATCGTGGCCCTCCTCGAGATCCTCCTGGCCCCGCTGTGGTGGGCGAGTCCGCTGATCCTCACCCTCGCCATGCATGAGCCCGTGGCCCGCACGATGGCCTGGTGGGTGGGCGGCGAGCTCCTCCTCACCGTCCCCGCCCTCCTCTACGCGGCCAGACGCCGCCGCCTCCTCCTCCACCAGGTCCTGTACAACCTCCCCTTCGCCTACCTCAACAAAGCCGTCAACCTCTACTACGCCTGGAAGGCCCTGGTGGTCGAGCTCATCATGGTCCCTCTCCACCTGTCCCAGGGTCTGCTCATCTACGAGAAAGGCCGCTGAAGACCACCGCCAAGCCCCAAAAAAACGAAGCCCCGAAAACACCAAGACCCCAGCAGCCCCACGACACGCGGACCAGAGCTCGGCCTACCCACGACGCGCGGACCAGAGCTCCGCGCTACCACATGGACAGGTCACGCGCCCCGGTGACCGTGGAGACCGTGTCGAATCGGCGGACCTGCCCGCCCTGCGCGAGTCGCGGCCAGCCGGGGTCGCCGGTGCGTGCGAAGGAGATCCACGCCGCGTGCATCTCCTTGGCCAGCGACGCCGGCGGCTCGTCCGGGCCGAGCAGCCCGGCCGGTCCCCGCAGCCCGGGAAGATCGAGGTGATCGAACACGAACGGGAGCTCCACCGCGTGCGCGGCACCGAGCCGGCCCTCGACGGCGGTGGAGCGCCAGGCGAACTCGTACGCGTACGCGTCGCCGTGCGCCTCGGCCAGCCTCCGGGTGCCGGCGCCGAAGAGCGCGTCACCGAGGATCGCCGACCGCGTCCCGGCGGGGCCGGCCCCCGGTGACCGGGCCTCGTACGCCGCGATGAGCTCGCCGGGGGCGCGATGCGCCTGGGCGGCGGTCCTCCGTACGTCCTCGGCCGTCGAGGTCGTCAGGTCGCCCTGCGGCGCGAGGTAGAGGTTGCCCTCCTCCAGGTTGGTGCCGATGAGCAGGCCGGCGTCCGCCAAGGGGCTCTCGGCGGGCTGCCTGTCCAACACGATGCTGAACGCGCTGAGCCCGGCGAGCGGGTCGAGCCGGTCCTCCGTCCGCAGGTCGAGCCCGCCGAGCCCGGCCATGACCGCGACGAACCGCTCGTCGGGCACGGGGGCGAAGCCGGCCGCCGTCGGTTCGGTGCCCAGCGCGGCCGCGACCGCCCTGGTCACCCGTGCGGCCTGCTCGGGAGAGAACGCGCCCAGTCCGCTGCCGCTCTGCACGATCGCCCGCCGGAACAACCCCTCCGCCTCGGGCGTGGCGAGGATCCCGCCGACGATCGTCGCGCCCGCGGACTGGCCGAACAGGGTGACGTTGCAGGGATCGCCGCCGAATGCCTCGACGTTGCGCCGCACCCAGCCCAGCGCGGCGATGACATCCCGCAGTCCGCGGTTGCGCGGCGCCCCTGGCAGGTCGAGGAACCCCGCGACGCCCAGCCGGTAGTTGAGCGTCACCAGGACCACGCCGTCACGGGCGAACGCGGCGCCGTCGAACAGCGGGGACCTGGTCGAGCCGGCGACGAAGCCGCCGCCGTGTACGAACACCATGACCGGGCAGCCCTCGGCATCCCGCGGCGCCCAGACGTTGACCGTCAGGTAGTCGTCACCCCGGACCCACCCAGGTCCGAAGTACGGCGACATGTCGAGCACGCCGAAGGCGTCTCTGCGGGGCTGCGGCGGGGTCGGCCCGGGCAGCCGGGCACCGCGCACGCCCGCCCACGGCTCATGCGGCTCGGGCAGCGCGAACCGGCCGGCGCCCCGTGGCGGGGCGGCGTACGGAATGGCGAGGAAGCGGCGCACGTCTCCGTCGGCGCTCCCGCGCACGGCCCCCTCGGTGGTGGTCACGATCGGCTGGGTCACAGCTCTTCTCCTTTCTCGCTTCAGAACCGCGAATCTCGCTTTAGAGCCGGGCGAACGGGGCCCAGGTCTTGATGGCGAACTTGTCACCATCTCGTACGACTTCCGCGCCGCCGTGCCCGCCCAGGTGCGCGGGCAGCAGGAGGGCGTTGGTGTCGCTGGCCTGGCCGAGCAGCCGCCGGCGGGTGGCCCTGGCCGCCGCGGGGTCCTCGCAGAAGCAGCTGTTCACGTCGGGCTCGACGACCTGCAACGCGGTGTTCAGCAGGTCACCCACGAACAGCGCCCTGTCGGTGCCGGACTCCAGCGCCAGCACCGACGAGCCCGGCGTGTGCCCTGGCGCGAGGTCGAGACGCAGGTTCTCGTCGATGGTGTGGGAGTCCTCCCAGAGCAGGGTCTGCCCTGCCTCGTGCACGGGTGCGACGCTGTCCTCGAACACGTTCTGGTTGCCGCGGCCCAGCTTCGGCTCGTGGCCGTTGGCGGGGTTCCAGAAGTCGAAGTCGGCCCGTGGCATCAGGTAGGTGGCGTTGGGGAAGGTCGGCACCCACGTACGGCCGTCGAGCCGGGTGTTCCAGCCGACGTGGTCGACGTGCAGGTGCGTGTTGATCACCAGGTCGACGTCCTCTGGCCGGACGCCCGCCGTCGCGAGCTCGTCGAGGAAGCCGGTGCTCAGGCGGCTCCACACCGGCGAGTACGGCCGCTCCTTGTGGTTGCCGACGCCGGTGTCGACCAGGATCGTCTTACCCTCGCTGCGCAGCAGCCAGGTCTGGATCGCGGAGACGATGACGCCGGTGGCGGCGTCGACGAAGTCGGGCGCCAGCCAGGACTCGTGCTCCCGCCAGGTCTCCTCCTGCGCCTCGGGAAAGAAGGTCCCCGCGGACAGCTCGACCGATCCGTAGTACTCCTTGATCCGGGTGATCGTGACGTCACCCAGCACTGTTTCCCGCACGGCGGCTCCCGCATGGTTCTCGGTTGGAATCCCCGCCAGCATGTGTCCGGGGCCGTACCCGCAGCCAGGCCGGGTTCTGCCTACCACTGGCCGGGGCAGGCTGCGGGTCCGGAGGCGAGGCACACTGAGGTCATGACGGTTTCCGCTCAACTCGGCGAGTTCCTGCGGGCGCGGCGCGCACGCCTGCGGCCCGAGGACATCGACCTGGTCCCGCTGCCCCATCGGCGACGCGTGGCGGGTCTACGCCGCGAGGAGGTCGCGCTGCTGGCCGGCGTCAGCGCGTCGTACTACACGCGGCTCGAACAGGGCCAGTCCGGCACCGCGTCCGACGCCGTGCTCGGCGCGCTCGCCACCGCCCTGCGGCTCGACGAACACGAGCACGCGCATCTGCGGGAGCTCGCCTCGCAGCGTCCCCGCCCTCTCAAGCGCCCGCCGGTGGAGCGCGTCGACGCCCTCACCCGAGATCTGATGCGCTCGTTCGAGAACGTGCCCGCACTCGTCCTCGGCCGTCGTACCGACGTGCTGGCCTGGAATCCCCTGGGCCACGCCCTGCTGGCCGGGCACCTCGACCGCGGCTCTCCCGACCGTCTCCCCGACCGCCCGAACCTGGCCAGGATGCTGTTCCTGGACCCGCACACCCGCGAGTTGTACACGGACTGGGAACGCAAGGCGCGAGCGGTCGTGGGATACCTGCGGCTCGTCGCGGGGCGGCATCCCGAGGATGCGCTCCTGGCCTCCCTGGTCGGAGAGCTGACCATGAAGTGCAGTGAATTCGCCGCCCTGTGGAGCGACCACCGTGTCAAGCCCTGCGAGGCGGAGTCCTACCGGTTGCGCCATCCGCTGGTCGGCGAGCTCACCGTCACCCAGCAGAACCTCGTGCTCGCGCGTTCGCCCGAACAGTCCCTGGGCGTGATCACCACCGAGGAGGGCTCCGCGGCGCAGGACGCCCTCAACCTCCTGAGCCGGTACGCGCTCAACGACTGACGCCGGCAGCCGGCAGCCGCCGAGAGCCGATCGATTACTACCGAGAGGCAGACACGTTGCGCCGGCGCGGCGTCGCGGATTCGACCGCCGGCCTGGCCGCCGAGGCGGGGATCGCCGTATTCAAGATCGCGTACGAACGCTGGATCAACGACCCCGGCCAGGCGGACCTGCCGCAACTCATCCACGAGTCGTTGAACGAGCTCAAAGCCGTGACCGCGGGCCGTACGCACACCGCCTGACCTGGCTCCAGCCTCTTCGCGCGGAGCCCGCATGCGTGGGTGCGGCCCTCCCAGGAACGACTCACCTCTCCCACCGCACCTTCGGCCTCGGCAGACTCGGCAACGCCGCCGCCAGGGCGGCACAGACCATGGAGGTTCAGCGAGCATGATCGGAAAAGTGCTGCTCATCCTCGGCGCCCTCACCACGATGACCGCCTGCGCCGACGCAGCCCGCAGAGGTGCGGCGCCGACATCAACGTCAGCGCCGACATCAGCATCGGCATCGGCATCGGCGTCAGCGCCGGCATCAGCGGCGCCGTCGGCGGAGGCGTCGGCGGAGGCGTCGGCGGAGGCGCAGGCGGACCGGAGCGCCAGCCCGCATCCGCACGTCGGCATGTGGGTCACCGCCGACGGGCGCATCCGCCAGGAGTTGCGCCCCGACGGCCGGTACGAGGAGGAGCGCGACGGCCGCCCCCGGGCCTACACCGGCCGGTACACCGTCACGGGCGATCACATCGACTACTTCGACGACCTCGGTTTCACGGCCACCGGCGACGTCCGCGACGGCGTCCTCTACCACGAGCACCTCGTGCTCTACCGGGAGTCCCCGGACCCGGGGACCGCTCAGGCGATGCCGCCGTTGGCGTAGAGGACCTGGCCGTTGACCCAGCGTGCCGGACCGGCCAGGAAGGCGACCACCTCAGCGATGTCCGCCGGGGTGCCGAGGCGTTCGAGCGGAGGCTGCGAGGTGAAGCGGTCGATCGTCGCCTGGTCCTTGCCCTCCAGGAACATGGAGGTGGCGGTGGGTCCGGGGGCCACCGCGTTGACGGTGACGTCGCGGCCCCGCAACTCCCGGGCCAGCACGAGCGTCATGGTCTCGACGGCGGCCTTGCTGGCGCGGCATAGCCGGAGTAGCCGGGATAGCCAAGTTCGGTCTGCGACGTGGAGAAGGTGATGATGGCACCCCCGGCGCGCAACCGGCGGGCGGCCTGCTGCGCGACCACGAACGTGCCGCGGATGTTCGTACGGTGCATGCGATCGAGAGCGCCGAGGTCGAACTCCGCGAGCGACTGGAGGACCAGGGCGGCCGCGGTGTTGACGACGACGTCGATCCCGCCGAACGCCGCCTCCACCGCGTCGAACGCCTCCGCCATGGCGCCTTCGTCGGCCACGTCGCCCGTCACCGTGATCGCCAGGCCGCCGGCGGCCTGGATCGCATGGCCGTGCAGCCCCTCCGCTCCACCCGCAAGCAGCTGATCCACCCACACGCGGGGCCTCTCGACGTGCAGTGCGACTTCGTCCTCAGCTCCATCACCGGCCACCGTCTGGTCATCTTCCGGCCACAACCGGGCTCGGCCACCGCGGCGAACCTCGAGTTCCTCCAGGTGCTCGGCGAGCAGACATTCGACGCCTGACACTCAGGCGGGCCCAACGCCTGACACAAAGGCGGGCCCATTTCTTGTGAGGGCGACGGCCCTGACTGACGCTGACGACCGCCGGCGCCTCGCGTCCCTTCCAGGCGCGGCGGCGGGGCTCAAGCGCCAAGGGAGACTCCGTAGGGAGCCGGGCGCTGGCGCGGAGAGAAGTGGCCGACGCGGGCCGGCCGGAGAACCTGAGGGGTGGAGCTATGGGGATTCGAACCCCAGACCTCCTCCATGCCATGGAGGCGCGCTACCAACTGCGCCATAGCCCCTGGTCACCGCTCCGAGTCCACCCGTTACGGCGCTCCGAGAGCATATAGCCATCCGCGCCCATTCGCCTAATCGCGTCCGCTCCGCGCCCTGACCACCAGAACGGCCAGTCCGTCGAGCTGCCGCCGCAGCCCGAACTCGAAGATCGAGTCGAGGTCCATGCGCCACCATCATGAGCGTGGGCGGCCAGACCAGGGCCGCGCTCGACTTCGTCGCACCGCTGCGGGCCTCCCAAGACCGTTCCCAGGAGCGAGCCCTGGTCGAGCGGGCCTTCTCCGGCCTGGGCTGGGAGGTCCCATCCCTGCTCAGGGAGATGCGGACGGCCGAGGACTTCTACCTCGCCCCCGCCGCCCAGGTCGTCATGCCGTGCTATTCGACCGGGAGGGTCGTCCTGCTGGGCGACGCCGGCTACGCCCCCGGCCCGGGCGGCATGGGAACCGGCCTGGCGGTGATCGCGGCCTACGTCCTGGCGGGCGAGCTGGCGACGCAGCGCGACCACCGGGCCGCCTTCACCGCGTACGAACGCCAGATAAGGCCATATGTCCAGATGTGCCAGAACCAAGCAAAAGGTGCCGACAAATACCTTGTCCCCACGAAAAAGTCACAAATATGGCGGCGTAATCAGATCATGCGCCTGCTCCCGTACATGCCGGGAAAAAACATGATCAAGCGCATGACAGAGCGGGCCGCGAGCGCCATCACCCTCAAGGACTACGCCACCCGCACGGCCCCCGAGCCGTACGAGCCGCCTAAACCTCAGGCCGGTCGTCGCTGATGACCGGCTCGGGCAGCGTGCCGGCGTTGTGCTCGAGTAGCCGCCACCCCTTGCGCCCTTCCTGCAGGACGGACCAGGAGCAGTTGCTCAGCCCGCCCAGGGCCGGCCACAGCTGCTCGGGCAGCCCGAGCAGCTCGCAGATGCCGAGCCGCAACGCGGCACCGTGCGAGGCCACGACCAGGAGCCCGTCGTCGTCCAGCCGGGCCGCCCACCTGCGCATGGCGGCCGCCACCCGGACGGCCACCTCACCGACGGGCTCCCCGTCAGGCGCCTCCCAGGCGACGAACTCCTCGGGCCAGCGCGCGGCGATCTGCTCGCGCGTCAGCCCCTCCCACTGGCCGCCGCCGCGTTCGCGGAAGTCCTTGTCCACGGCCACGTCGAGCCCGACGATGCGCGCGAGCGCGAGCGCGGTGTCGTTGGCCCGCTGGAGGTCAGAGGAGACGATCATGGTCGGCCGCAGCGAGGCGAGCAGCGACGCCGCCCTGGCGGCCTGTGCGACACCGGTCTCGTCGAGGGGGATGTCGGAGTGACCCTGGAACCGCCGCTCGACGTTCCACAAGGTCTGCCCGTGCCGGAGACAGACGATCCGTCTGCTCATGCACGTGCCTCGCTGGACCGCCGGGAACCCGCATGTGCCAGGTCACCGAGTCGGATGATTGATGCGCTCGGCTCGCTCACGCGCGAGCCCGCTGCAGATTGGCCTGCATGACGCTCTCCGGCAAGGCGATGGCCGGGCAGTCCTTCCACAGGCGCTCGAGCGCGTAGAACGTACGGTCCTCCTCGTGCTGGACGTGCACGACGATGTCGATGTAGTCGAGCAGCACCCAGCGGCCCTCACGCTCGCCCTCGCGGCGCACGGGCTTGACGTCGGCCTCGGCGCGCATCCTGTCTTCGATCTCGTCGACGATGGCGCGGACCTGGCGGTCGTTGGTGGCGGAGCAGAGCACGAACGCGTCGGTGATGACGAGCTGCTCGCTAACGTCATAGGCGAGGATGTCATCGGCCAGCTTGTCGGCCGCGGCCTCCGCGGCGATGCGCACGAGCTGGACGGATCTGTCGGATGCGGTCACGATGCGGGTCTGTCCTCCTGTGTCGGCAGCATGCCCATATGTTGAGGGTACCCTTCCAGGCCGAAACCCCTCACGTATGCCACCAGATACAACACCCGACGCCCGTAACCGTCATCCCCCAGAGTGATACAACCCCCGCTTGTTGATGTACTGAACGATACCGTCGGGCACGAGATACCAGATCGGCTCCCCCTTGGCGACCCGCTGCCTGCACTCCGACGACGAGATGGCCAGCGCGGGGATCTCCAGCAGCGTGACACGGCCCTCGGGCAGCCCGGGGTCGTGCAGCGTGTGCCCCGGACGGGTGCAGCCGACGAAATGGGCCAGCTCGAACAGCTCATCGGCGTCCTGCCAGCCGAGAATGGCGCCGAGCGCGTCGGCGCCGGTGATGAAGTACAGGTCAACCTCGGGGCCGTAAATTTCCGAAATATCCCGCAAAGTGTCGATCGTGAACGTGGGTCCGGGGCGGTCCACGTCCACCCTGCTCACGGAGAAGCGGGGGTTCGACGCGGTCGCGATGACCGTCATCAGGTAGCGGTCCTCGGCGGCCGAGACCTCACGCCCGGACTTCTGGTACGGCCGTCCCGTCGGCACGAAGACGACCTCGTCGAGTTCGAAATGGTGAGCAACCTCGCTGGCGGCGACAAGGTGTCCGTGGTGGATGGGATCGAACGTCCCGCCCATCACTCCCACTCGCCGCTTCCCCTGAACACCAGGCGCGTTCATCATGAAACGGACCTTACGCGGACGCCCTATGACAACATGATGGGACCCCCCTTGGTGATGACCGCGCATCACTTCCGTTGCGGACGTAGCATGCCGGGCATGACGACCACCCCGGACCGCAACCGCGTCCAACTGCCCGGCATCTCGTCCCGAGCCTACGAACACCCCGCAGACCGGTCAGCCCTGGTCGCTCTGCGTAAGTTGAGTGGGTTCGACACGGTTCTCAAGCAGATGTCCGGCCTCATCAGCGAGCGACGGCTGCGCCTGATGTATCTCGCGTCGGCCGTGCGGGTGAGCGAGACCCAGTTCCGCTCCCTCCACGACATGGGCCGCGACGCCGCCTACACCCTCGACCTGCACCGGATCCCCGAGATCTACGTCCAGCAGGACCCGCAGGTCCAGGCCAAGGCCATCGGCTTCGACGACCCGTTCATCGTCGTGACCACCGGTCTGCTCAACCTCATGAACGAGGAGGAGCAGCGCTTCGTCATCGGCCACGAGACCTCGCACATCCTGTCGGGGCACGCGGTCTACCGCACCATGCTCGACATCCTCACCCGCCTCGCCACGCGCGTCGCGTGGATCCCGCTCGGCTACATCGGCCTGCGGGCGATCGTGGCGGGCCTCGAGGAGTGGTACCGCAAGTCCGAGCTGTCCTCAGACCGCGGCGGCCTGCTCACCGGCCAGGACCCGGAGGCGGCCAAGCGCGCGCTGATGAAGCTCGCCGGCGGCTCCTACGTGCACGAGATGAACATCGAGGCGTTCCTGGAGCAGTACCAGGAATACGACACCGCGGGCGACCTGCGCGACGGCTTCCTCAAGGTGCTCAACCTGCTCGGCACCACGCACCCGTTCGCCGTCGTACGCGTGGCGGAGCTGGACAAGTGGCACCGCAGCGGCGACTACGAGCGCATCCTGGGCGGCGACTACCCGCGCAGGGAGGACGACCACAACGCACGGGTGACCGACGAGATGAAGGCGGCGGCCGAGTCCTACCGCGCGTCCTGGTCGCAGTCGCAGGACCCGTTCATCGGCGTGCTGCGCGACGTCGCAGAGGGCGCGGTCAACGCGGGCGAGCGCATCTTCAACCGTTTCTCCCGCCGCGACGGCGGACAGGGCTGACCGGATCGCCGCACGCGGCCGGATCAGCTTGATCAGCCGCGTTGGCCCGCTGCGGGACCGCCGACAGCGGGTCAGAGCACCGCGACCCACCGTGAGACCAACGGCCCGGCACCACGCGACCGACCGGTGAGACCAACCGCTCGGCCCTGCGCGACCCACTGTAAGACCGACGGGCCGCCACCGCGTGACCCACCGGTGAGACGAACGGCTTGGCCCTGCGCGACCCGCCGTGAGACCGACGGCCCGGAGCACAGTGCGACCTGCCGTGGAGAGCGGCGGGTCAGAGCAAGAGGGCGATGGCGCGCACCGCAGCCGCGCACAGGGCGACGAACCCGCCCAGCACGGCCAGTGCGCGCAGCCCTTCCCTGCGCAGGTCTGGCAGCCGGCCGCCGATCCGCTCGATCTCGCGCCCGGTGATGCCGCCGCACAGCATCCCGAACACCACGCCCGCCACCGTCACGGGCGCGGGTTGCTGCCACCAGTTCGCGTCGATCTGACCGCCGCCGGTCACCCAGAGCGCCCCGCCCGAGGCCACCGCGACGGGCAATCCCGGCCATACGACGGCGGTCGCCGCGGCCCCGGCGAGCGCGATCGGGAAGAACAGCACGCGCAGCGCCATCCGCGACCGGTTCGAGGTGCGGTTCCTGATCATCCAGTGGCTCATCCAGAGTGTCCTGGTCAGCACCACGAACACCGTCGTGATCGCGATGGCCGCGATCGGCAGGATCACGGAGATCACCACGCACGGCACGGCCAGCACCGCGAGCAGCAGCAGCGCGCCGTTGCCCGCGGGCAGCGTCGTGGCAGACTCCGACCGCAGCCCTGGCCTGCGCCGGTCCTGCGGCTTGGTGACCGGCCTGCTCCTGACGGCCGCCGCGGCGCGCTGGCGCGGCGCGACCGCCTTGGCGCGCGGCCCGGTCGTCTTGCCGTCCACGCTCGCCCTGCTCCGCGGCGCGGGCACCTTCCCCTCGGCCCCCGCGCGGCCGCGCGCCGCCGCGCCGTCGGCCCCCGCCCGGCTACGCGCCGCCGCGCCGTCAGTACCCGTCCGGCCACGCGCCGCTCCATCGGCTCCTGTCCGGCCGCGTCCTGCCGCGCCGTCGCCTCCCGTCCGGCCACGCGCCGCCGTCCCCTCCCCAGTCGTCCGGCCACGCGCCGCCGCGCCCTTCCCGTCCGATCCGGTACGGCTCCGCTCAGCACTCGTACGCCCCCCGCGCGGCGGAGGCACCTTCCCATCCGCCCCCGCGCTGTTCGGCCTGCCACGCGCGGACTTGGCCTCGCCGCGCACGGCCTCCTCCGCGGTCCTGCTCCGCACGGCCGTCCCCTTGCCCGCCTCCTCGGCCACCTCGGCGACGCGCGCACCGGCCGCCGGCGGCTCGGGATCGGCCGCCCCGGTGGCCTTGGCCAGCCGAGACAGCCGATCGGCCAGGATCGCCGCCGTGGGCCGCTTGCCTGGCTCCCTGTTGAGTGCCGCGCGCACCAGCGGCAGCAGCTCCACGGGCACGCCCTTGAGGTCGGCCTGCCCGTTCAGCACGGCGTACATCTGCGCCTCGGCCGTCCCCCGCCCGAACGTCGGCCGCCCCGTGGCCGCGAACGCCACCGTCGCCGCCCACGCGTGCACGTCGGCCGGCGAGTCGACGTGCTCGTCGGCGAAGATCTCCGGCGCCGTGTAGCCGGGCGTGCCGAGGAACGTGCCGGTCATGGTGAGCCTGGTCGCGTCGAGCACCTGGGCGATGCCGAAGTCGATCAGCACCGGCCCTTCCGCGCCCATGATGATGTTGCCGGGCTTGAGGTCGCGGTGGACGACTCCGGCCGCGTGGATGATGGCCAGCGCGGTGGCGATGCCCTGGGCCATGCCGACGAGCTGCGTGACGTCGAGGGGACCGCTGCGGCGTACGAGCTCGAGCAGCGTCGCGCCCTCGATGTGCTCCATGACGAGGTAGGGCCTGGCGCCATTGAGGTCGGCGTCGAGCACCTTGGCGACGTACGGGCTCTCGACCCTGCGCAGCGCGCGGACCTCGCGCTCCAGCCTGACGCGTGAGGTGGTGTCCTCCGCCAGGTCGTGCAGGACCTTGAGCGCCACGCGCTCGCCGCGGCGGGTCGTGGCGAGGTAGACCTCGCCCATGCCGCCCCGCCCGAGCCGCTCGACCAGGGTGTACGGCCCGACCTTGCCGAGCTTGCTCACCGTCCCTCCCCGCCGGGCACGCCCATAAGGGGCACAACCTTAGCGCTGAGACGTGAGTCGACGTCTGAGCCACGCCGAAGGATTATCGGCGGGTGTGCTCGGAGAGCATGGTCTCGAGCTCGGCCGTGGGCTCCTCCGACAGCGGCTTGCGGCCCTTCCTGCGCCAGTTGACGTGGCCACGGCTCTCCAGCCAGAGCAGCAGCCGATCGGCGCAGAACAGCACCGCGGCCGAGAAGACGAGGGCGATGACAATTTCCATGCCTCCCAGTCAAGCCAGGACGCAGGGCCCCGGTCAGGCCGACACGCCGACTAACCGGCCACCACCGTGCCCTCTGACGTGCGCAGATGCCCCTCACCGGTGTAGACCCACTTGGTCGAGGTCAACTCGGGCAGCCCCATCGGGCCGCGCGCGTGGAGCTTCTGCGTGGAGATGCCGATCTCGGCCCCGAACCCGAACTCGCCGCCGTCGGTGAACCTGGTCGAGGCGTTGACCGCCACGGCCGCCGAGTCGACCAGCGCGACGAACCTGCGTGCGGCCTGCTGCGACCCGGTGACGATGGCGTCGGTGTGGCCGGAGCCGTAGCGCTTGATGTGCGCCACGGCCTCCTCCAGCGAGCCGACGACGGCGGCGGCGATGTCGAGCGAGAGGTATTCGGCGCGGAAGTCGTCCTCGGTGGCGGGCACGACCTCGCCGTAGCCGGCGATCCGCGCGTCACCGTGCACGGTCACACCCGCCTCGGCCAGCGCCCGCAGCGCCTTCGGCACGAACGCGTCCGCCACGTCGGCGTGCACGAGGAACGACTCCGCCGCGTTGCACACCGACGGCCGCTGCACCTTGGCGTTGACCAGGATCCGCACGGCCAGGTCGAGGTCGGCGGCGGCGTCGACGTAGACGTGGCAGTTGCCGACGCCGGTCTCGATCACCGGCACGGTCGACTCCTCGACCACCGAGTTGATCAGCGACGCGCCGCCGCGCGGGATCAGCACGTCGACCAGCCCCCTGGCCCGCATGAGCTCCTTGACCGAGTCACGGGTCCGGCCCGGCACGAGCTGCACGGCTCCCGCGGGGACCTCGGTGCCTGCCAGCGCCTCCTGCATGACCCGAACCAGGGCGGTGTTGGAGGAATAGGCGCTGGAGGAGCCGCGGAGCAGCACCGCGTTGCCGCTCTTGAGGCACAGGGCGGCGGCGTCGACGGTGACGTTGGGCCGACCCTCGTAGATGATGCCGATCACGCCCAGCGGCACCCTGAGCTGGCGCAGCTCGAGCCCGTTGGGCAGGGTGCCGCCGCGGACGACCTCGCCGACCGGGTCGGGCAGGTCGGCCACCTGGCGTACGGCCTCGGCGACGGCGCCGATCCTGGCCTCGTCGAGCCGCAGCCGGTCGATCATCGCCTCGGCGGTGCCCTGCGCCCTGGCCTGCTCGACGTCCTTGGCGTTGGCCTCGACGATCTCCGAGGAGCGCGCGACCAGAGCGTCGGCGACGGCGCGCAACGCCCGGTCCTTGGGCGCCCGCGGCAGCGGGGCCAGCTCGGCGGCGGCCTCTCGTGCCGCGCGGGCGACCTTCAGGAACTCAGTACTCATTGTTCCGCTCCTCCGGGCTCATCAAGCCCCGCTCTTACCTGGTCAAGAGCGGGCTTCCAGTATGACGATGTCGTCGCGGTGGATGAGCTCGCGTTCATATTCCGGACCGAGCGTGCTGGCCAGCTCCCTGGTGGAGCGGCCGAGGAGGCCGGGGATCTCGGCGGCGTCGAAGTTGACCAGGCCGCGGGCCACGACGAGCCCCTGAGGCTCGCACAGGTCCACGGGATCACCCGCCGCGAACTCACCCTCCACGGACGTCACCCCCGCCGGCAGCAGCGACTTGCGCCGCGCCACGATGGCCTCCACCGCGCCCTGGTCGAGATGGAGCCGGCCGCGCCCGGTGGTGGCGTGCGCGAGCCACAGCAGGCGCGTGCCCGGATGCCGGCCGCCGGGGTGGAAGTAGGTGCCGACCTCGGCTCCGCTGAGCGCCTGGGCCGCGTGAGCGGCCGCCGTGAGCACCACGGGCACCCCGGCCCCGGTGGCGATCGTGGCGGCCTGCACCTTGGTCACCATGCCGCCGGTGCCGACCGCCGCGCCGTTCCTGCCCAGCTCGACCCCGGCCAGGTCCTCCGGCCCGCGGACGTCGGCCAGCCGCCGGGATCCGCTGCGGCTCGGCGGGCCGTCGTACAGGGCGTCCACGTCGGACAGCAGCAGCAGCGCGTCGGCGTGGATCAGATGCGACACCAGCGCGGCCAGCCGGTCGTTGTCGCCGAAGCGGATCTCGTCGGTGGCCACGGTGTCGTTCTCGTTGACGATGGGCACGATGCCGAGCTCGAGGAGCCGGTTCAGGGTGCGCTGCGCGTTGGCGTGGTGGGCCCGGCGCATCATGTCGTCGGCGGTCAGCAGGACCTGGCCGACGCGCAGGGAGTAGCGGGCGAAGGAGGAGGTGTAGCGGGCGACGAGCACGCCCTGCCCGACGGACGCCGCCGCCTGCTGGGTGGCGAGGTCGCGCGGTCGCGCGCTCAGCCCGAGGGGGCCGAGGCCCGCCGCGATCGCCCCGGAGGAGACCAGGACGATCCGCGTCCCGGTACGCCGCCGCGCCGCCAGTACGTCCACCAGGGCATCGACGCGATCGACGTCGATCATGCCCTGGGGGGTCGTGAGCGAGGAAGAGCCGACCTTGACGACGACCTTCGACGCTGAGCTGATCTGTTCCCGCACGTAGGGCAGCCTATCCGCTCCCGAACGGGCACGGTTATTCACTACATTGACTGCATTCGTACAGTCAATGTAGTAATAACCCATGGAAGAGCGTACTTATGTGGTCACCGGCGCCGCCTCGGGCATCGGCGCGGCCACCGCGGACCACCTGTCGGCCGCCGGAGCGCGGGTGATCCGCTGCGACGTGCGTGACGCCGACGTGATCGCCGACCTGACCGCCCAGGACGGTCGCTCGCATCTCGTCTCGCAGGTCGAAGCCGTCTCCGGCGGGAGGATCGACGGCCTGGTGGCCGTGGCCGGCATCGCCGCGCCGAGCCCGCTCACCGTACGGCTCAGCTTCTTCGGCACCATCGCGACGCTGGACGGCCTGCGCCCGCTGCTCCTGGCGTCCGACCGGCCGAGCGGCCCCGGCTGGGCGGGGTCCGGCATCCCGCTCAACGCGGTCGCCCCGGGAGTCGTGGACACGGAGACCGCCCACCGGATGTTCCTGGACGACCCTGCCACCCGCGAGTTCGTGGCGGCCGCGATGCCGCAGCCGCTCGGCTTCCCCGGGCCGGTGGCGGCCATCGCGTCGTTGCTGGCGTGGACGGCCGGCCCGGACAACGCGTTCATGACCGGCCAGATCCTGTACGCCGACGGCGGCGCCGAAGCCACCCTGCGCCCGTAACCCCCGCCCCGAGGCCGCCGGGCCGGTCCCGCGTCACCCCCAGAGGCGGCGGCTAGAAGCGGTTGTCGGAGCCGCGTGGCCCCTGCCGCACCGACTCGGCGCTGAGCGTGGGCTGCCAGTCGAAGACGTAACCGCCCTCCATCGGCCCGATGACCACCTCCGCGCCGGCGGTGGCCCCGGCCTTGGCCAGTTCCTGCTCCACGCCGAGCCGTTCGAGCCGGTCGGCGAGATATCCCACGGCCTCGTCGTTGGTGAAGTCCGTCTGCCTGATCCACCGCTCGGGCTTCTCCCCGGTGATCTGGAACAGGTTCTCGTTGACCCGGCGGACCCGGAACCCGGCGTCCCCGAGCTGCTTGGGCCTGATGACGAGCCGCGTGGGCTCCTCGACCGGCTTGTTCGCCCTGGCCGCCGCGACCCACTCACCCATCGCGAACGTGAGCTCCCGCAACCCGTCGTGCGTGGCGGCGGAGATCGTGAACACCCGCAGCCCCCGCTCCTCGAACTCGGGCGTGACCAGCTCGGCCAGCTCCCGCGCGTCGGGCACGTCCGCCTTGTTGAGCACGATCAGCCGCGGCCGGTCCTCGAGCTTGCCGTACGCCCGCAGCTCCGCCTCGATCACCTCGTAGTCCGTGATCGGATCCCGTCCCGGCTCCATGGTGGCGCAGTCGATGACGTGGACCAGCATGTCGCAGCGCTCGACGTGCCGCAGGAACTCGTGACCGAGCCCCTTGCCCTGCGACGCCCCGGGAATCAGCCCCGGCACGTCCGCCACGGTGAAAACGTGGTCGCCCGCCGTCACCACCCCCAGATTGGGGATCAGGGTGGTGAACGGGTAGTCCGCGATCTTCGGCTTGGCCGCACTGAGCGCGGCGATCAGTGACGACTTCCCGGCGCTCGGGAACCCGACCAGCGCCACGTCCGCGACGCTCTTGAGCTCCAGCATGACGTCGAGCGTGTCCCCGGGCTCCCCCAGCAACGCGAACCCGGGCGCCTTCCGCCTGGTCGTGGCCAGCGCCGCGTTGCCGAGACCGCCGTGGCCGCCCTCGGCGATGACGTACCGCGTGCCGGCCCCCACGAGGTCGACCAGCACCTCACCCGTGGCGGCGTCCTTGACCACGGTCCCGTTGGGCACGGGCAGAACCACGTCCGCCCCGTTGGCGCCGTCGCGGTTGGACCCCTGCCCCTGCTTGCCGTTCTCGGCCTTGCGATGCGGCCGCCTGTGGTAGTCGAGCAGGGTGGCGGTGTTGGGATCGACCTCCAGGACGACGTCACCGCCGCGCCCGCCGTTCCCCCCGTCGGGGCCGCCGAGCGGCTTGAACTTCTCCCGGTGGATGGAGGCGCATCCGTTCCCCCCGTCACCGGCACCGATGTGAAGGACCACCTGGTCCACAAAGTCCGGCATCCCGCACTCCTCCATCGCCCCGTCAGGGGCGTCTCATTCCAGCAAAAGAGGCCCTGCCGAGACTGCCCTCTGGGACCTGGAAAACGCGAAGGGGTGGATCGGCAATCAGCGATCCACCCCTGAAGCGACAAGCTAAAACGCGCGGAAGGAAAAACCTATTCCGCGACGGGAACGATGCTCACGGCCCGGCGCCCGCGCTTGAGACCGAACTGCACGTGCCCGGCAGCGAGCGCGAACAGCGTGTCATCGCCACCACGCCCGACGTTGTCGCCGGGGTGGAAGTGGGTGCCACGCTGGCGGACGATGATCTCGCCCGCGTTGACCAGCTGGCCGCCGAAGCGCTTGACGCCCAGGCGCTGAGCGTTGGAGTCACGGCCGTTCCGGGTGGACGACGCGCCCTTCTTGTGTGCCATCTCTCAAACTCCCGATCAGGCCTGGTCGATACCGGTGATCTTCACCTGGGTGTACCGCTGGCGGTGACCCTGGCGCTTCTTGTAACCGGTCTTGTTCTTGTACTTGAGAATGCGGATCTTCGGGCCCTTGGTCTCACCGAGGATCTCGGCGCTGACCATGAACTTGCCCGCCTCGGTCGTCACGTCGCCTTCGTTGACGACGAGCACCGTCGGCAGCGAAACCGAAGAGCCGACCTCGCCGGCGACCTTGTCCACCTCGAGGACGTCACCGACGGAGACCTTCTGCTGCCTGCCGCCGCAACGAACGATCGCGTACACCGCGGAACCCTTCTACTTACTCACTGTTGCGATCCTCGGCCACCCCATGCGGGAATGACCGTTGACTCCGAATGCTGCGCCTGTCATTCGGCCCGTCTCCGACCGACGAACCCCGAGTAAGCGCGCCAACAGGGCACGTCACCTGACGCACCGATTCACCAGGGTACCGGATTAACGGTCACCTAGGCGAACCGGACGGAACGTCGGAAGCCCGCCGAGTGCTACTCGGCCGACTTGGTTCGGCGGGAGCGTCGCCGCCCTCTGCCGGAAGTCTGGCCGGCCTGGTCGTCCTCAACCGGGACGTCCTCAAGCGCACCGGTCACAGTATCACGACCAGCGGAGTCCTTCGCCGCGGAAACCTTGTCGGAGACTGCCTTCTCGATGGCCATCTTCCCCTGTGTGCCACGCGGCTCGGGCTTGGCCTCGACCGGCTCCGTGGAGACGAGCAGGCCGCGCCCGTTGCAGCAGTCACACGGCGTCGAGAACGCCTCCAGGAGCCCCTGACCGACCCGCTTACGCGTCATCTGGACCAGCCCCAGCGAGGTCACCTCGGCCACCTGGTGCTTGGTCCTGTCGCGCGCCAGGCACTCCAGCATCCGCCGCAGCACCAGGTCCCTGTTGGACTCCAGCACCATGTCGATGAAGTCGATCACGATGATGCCGCCGATGTCGCGGAGCCTGAGCTGGCGGACGATCTCCTCGGCCGCCTCCAGGTTGTTGCGCGTGACGGTCTCTTCGAGGTTGCCGCCCTGGCCGGTGAACTTGCCGGTGTTGACGTCGACGACGGTCATCGCCTCCGTACGGTCGATCACCAGCGAGCCGCCGCTCGGCAGCCACACCTTGCGATCGAGCGCCTTGCCGAGCTGCTCGTCGATCCGGTACGACCCGAACACGTCGCCCTGCTCGCCGTCCCACTTCGACAGGCGTTCCGCCAGGTGCGGCGCGACGTACTTCACGTATTCGTCGACCGTGTCCCACGCGTCGTCACCCTGGACGACCAGCGAGGTGAAGTCCTCGTTGAACACGTCGCGGACGACCCGGACGGTCAGGTCGGGCTCGGCGGACAGCAGCTCCGGCGGGCTGGCCCCCTTGGCCTTCTTCTGGATGTTCTCCCACTGCGCGGACAACCTGGCCACGTCACGGGCCAGCTCGTCCTCCGACGCCCCTTCCGCGGCGGTACGGACGATCACGCCGGCGTTCTCCGGCATGACCTTCTTCAGGATGCTCTTGAGCCGGGTGCGCTCCTTGTCGGGCAGCTTGCGGCTGATCCCGGTCATCGACCCGTCGGGCACGTAGACCAGGTAGCGGCCGGGCAGGCTGATCTGCGACGTGAGCCGCGCGCCCTTGTGCCCGATCGGGTCCTTGGTGACCTGCACGAGCACCGACTGACCCGACTTCAGCGCGGACTCGATGCGCTTGGGCTGCCCTTCGAGGCCGACGGTGTCGAAGTTGACCTCACCGGCGTAAAGGACGGCGTTGCGCCCCTTGCCGATGTCCACGAACGCCGCCTCCATCGACGGCAGGACGTTCTGCACCTTGCCGAGGTAGACGTTGCCGACGTAGGACTGGCTGGCCTCACGGTTGACGTAGTGCTCGACGAGCACGCCGTCCTCCAGGACCGCGATCTGCGTACGGTCGCCCTGGCGGCGTACGACCATCATGCGGTCGACCGACTCACGGCGGGCCAGGAACTCCGACTCCGTGATGATCGGCGGCCGCCTGCGGCCGAGCTCGCGCCCCTCGCGGCGGCGCTGCTTCTTGGCCTCGAGCCGGGTGGAGCCGCGCACGCTCTGCACGCCGTCGGTGGCGGTGTCGAGCGAGGTCGCCCGCCCCGAACGCGGCGCGCGGATGCGGACGACCGTGTTCGGCGGATCGTCGGTGGCCGGCTCGGCGGCGCCCTCGTCCGCGCCGCGACGGCGCCTGCGACGACGACGGCGCGAGGTGGTGGCCTCCTCTTCCTGGCTCTCCTCGCCCTGCTCCTCGTCGCCTTCGTCGGACTCGTCACGCTCGCGTGACTTGCCACGACCCCTGCCGCCCCGGCGGCGGCGACGGCGCCGGCCGCCGCCTTCCTCCTCCTGCTCGTCGGAGGTGTCGGTGTCGGTCTCCTCCTCGGTCGCCGACTCGTCGACCGGCTCCTCGGCCTCCTCGGCCTCCTCCGGCTCGGCGACGGGCTCGGGCTCGGGCCGCCGCGTCACGGCGGGCTTGGCCTGGCTGGGGTCCGGCGCCTGGAACAGCGGCGCGAAGATGGCCGCCGGGCGCTGGAACGCGGTGCCCGGCTGATCCTGCCCGCGCGCGGACAGCCCGAACGGGTCAGCGAGCAGGCTCGGCCTGACGGCGTCCTCGTCCAGGTCCTCGCCCGCGGGCTCGTCGTCGAGGGGCTCGTCCTCGGGCAGAATCTCGATGATGTCCTCGTCGCCCTCGGTCCCACCAGTGGGAGGCGCCGCCTCGCCACCGGCCACGACCTGCTCCTCCGGCGTCTCCACACCGGCGGATGCCGCGGCCTCCCCGGCGGGCGCGACGACCTCTTCCTGCTCCGCCTTCTTGCGCGTCCTGCGCCGCTTCACCGGCGCCTCCTCGGCGGGCGCGCCGCCCTCCGGCAGCGCCTGCTCGGCCTCCGCCTCGGCCTCCGCGGCCTTCTTCGTGGTACGCCGCCGCGTCGTCGTGGCGGTGGAGCGCGTCCTCGTGGCCCTCTTGGGCTTCTCCTCGGGCGTGGTTTCCCGCGCGACATCGGGCGCGGGGGCGGCCTCCTGCGCGGATTCGGCGACAGCCTCGGCAACGGCGGCCTCGGCGGGGCTCACCACCTCGGTCGCCCCGGTGTCGGGGGTCACCGCGCGGGATTCGGCGGCGGCGGCGAGGATCCCGGGATCGGGCTCACCGGCGGCCCGCTGCGCGGCGTTGATCTGCACCGGCTGCACGTCGGCCACGGAAGGCGCGGCCTGCGCGGCAGGTACGGTGACCGGAACCGAGGCCGGCTCCTCCGGCAGCTCCGGCGGAGGACCCGCGGGCCGGCTGGCGGAGCGGCGACGCGCGGTCACCTCTGGCTGTTCAGTTGTCTCCCCGTCAGGGCCAGTGGCCCCGGCGTTGGGCTCGTTGTCGAGCATGCGGGCGTTCTCCCGTCAGCTCCCGGGCGCGTCGCCGCGCCGCGCAGGAGCCCTCGTGTCTCGTTGTCCGCCGATGTCCCCGGAACGGGGGCACCGGCGCCAAGTCCTGTCAGCAGTCGTGCCAGGCTCATGCCGGGCACCTCCTTAACCGGCGACGTGCTCACCCGCCGGTCCCGCCTCGCCGCCGCGCGTCTTGTCGCGGTCCAGGTCGAGCGGGTCGGCAAGCGCACCGGTGCTGACGTCCAGCGGCCCCTGCGCCAGCCTGGTCACCTCGGGGGGAACCGGCGGCGCGAAGTCAGCCACAAGGCGCAGCCCTGTGAGCACATCGTCGGGTCGAACGGCAGGCGTCATGTGCCGAACAACCATGCGCAGTATGACACACGGCTCTCCATCCACCTGAGCTGCGGTTCTGTCTGTTCTATCTGTTCCGTCGGACACCGTCAGCTCCAGGACGGCCTCTCGCGCGTCGAAGCGGCGGGGACCCTTCTTGGTGAGGCGCTCGACCTCCACGGTGCCCGCCGCGAGAAACTTCTCCGCCGCCACCTCGGCGAGCTCGCGATCGGCACCGGGCAGCCGCACCTCCCAGTCGGAGACCTCCAGGCGGTCGGCCAGCCCTCCCGGACCCGCCTCCACAACGTCGAGCACATCGAGGCCAGGAGGCAGCGACGCGTCCAGGGCCTGTCTGACCTGGTCGAAGTCGCACGGCGTGGTAACGCCGATCTCGAGGTATTCGGCTTCGCTGGCGACACCGGTCGGCGCCGCGCCCGCGTAGGAGATCTTCGGGTGGGGCGAGAAGCCCGCGCTGTAGGCAACCGGGACACCCGCACGGCGAACCGCCCTCTCGACGGCCCGCGAGATGTCGCGGTGGCTGGTGAAGCGCAGTCGGCCGCGCTTGGCGTAACGCACACGCAGGCGTTGCACCGTGGGCGCGGGCGGAGGCCCTTCGGGAACAGGTTTCAGAGCTTGTCGTCCTTCCGTTTGTAAGAGTTCCTTGTCTCAGGATAAGCCGCTCCGGGGCATGCTCCGTGTACGCCGAGGCACGATGCGCCCACTGAGCGCGCTAGACCACCGTCAGCGGAAGGAGTTTTCGCCCCGTGGGACCGATCTGGATCTCCGTGCCCATGGTCGGGCAGACCCCGCAGTCGTAGCACGGAGTCCAGCGGCAGTCCTCGACCTCGCCACCGGAGACCGCCTCCTGCCAGTCCTGCCAGAGCCACTCGCGGTCGAGCCCGGCGTCGAGGTGGTCCCACGGCAGGACTTCGTTCTCCTCCCGCTCACGCGTGGTGTACCAGTCGACGTCGACACCCGCCTTCTCGGCGGCCGCCATCCAGCGGTCGTAGGAGAAGTGCTCGCTCCAGCCGTCGAACCTGCCGCCGTCCTCCCAGACGGCCCGGATCACGGCCCCGACCCTGCGGTCCCCCCGCGACAGCATGCCTTCCACGATGGACGGTTTGCCGTCGTGGTAACGGAAGCCGATGGCCCGGCCGTATTGCTTGTCGCCTCTGAGCGAGTCGCGCAGCGCCTTGAGCCGCCGGTCGACGGTCTCGTGGTCGGCCTGCCCGGCCCACTGGAACGGTGTGTGCGGCTTGGGCACGAAGCCGCCGATGGACACGGTGCAGCGGATGTCGCGGCTGCCGGTCGCCTCCCTGCCCGCCTTGATGACCTTCTTGGCGAGGTCGCCGATGCCGAGCACGTCCTCGTCCTGCTCGGTGGGCAGCCCGCACATGAAGTAGAGCTTGACCTGCCGCCACCCCTGCGAATAGGCCGTGGTGACGGTGCGGATGAGGTCTTCCTCGGTGACCATCTTGTTGATCACCTTACGCATCCGCTCGGAGCCGCCCTCCGGCGCGAACGTCAGGCCGGAACGCCTGCCGTTCCTGGAGAACTCGTTGGCCAGGTCGATGTTGAACGCGTCGACCCTGGTCGAGGGCAGCGACAGGGAGGTGTTGGTGCCCTCGTAGCGGTCGGCCAGGCCCTTGGCGACGTCGGCGATCTCGGAGTGGTCGGCGGAGGACAGCGACAACAGGCCGACCTCGTTGAAGCCGGACTCCTTGACGCCCTTTTCCACCATGGCGCCGATCGTGGTGATCGAGCGCTCGCGCACCGGGCGGGTGATCATGCCCGCCTGGCAGAACCGGCACCCACGCGTGCAGCCGCGGAAGATCTCCACGCTGAACCGCTCGTGCACCGTCTCCGCCAGCGGGACCAGCGGCTTCTTCGGATAGGGCCACTCGTCGAGGTCCATCACGGTGTGCTTGTGCACCCGCCACGGCACGTCCGCCCTGTTGGGCGCGACGCGCTTGATGCGGCCGTCCGGGTGGTAGTCGACGTCGTAGAACTTCGGCACGTAGACGCCGCCGGACTCGGCGAGCCGCATGAGCAACTCGTCACGGCCGCCGGGTCTGCCCTCGGCCTTCCACTCGCGGATGACCTCGGTGATGGCGATGGAGATCTGCTCTCCGTCGCCGAGCACGGCCGCGTCGAGGAAGTCGGCGACGGGCTCGGGGTTGAAGGCCGCGTGGCCGCCCGCGAGCACGATCGGATCGTCCTCGCCGCGGTCCACGGCCAGCATCGGGATGCCGGCCAGGTCGAGCGCGGTCAGCATGTTGGTGTAGCCGAGCTCGGTCGAGAACGACACCCCGAGCACGTCGAAGGCGCGCACCGGCCGGTGCGCGTCGACGGTGAACTGCGGGACGCCTTCGGCCCGCATGAGGGCCTCCAGGTCCGGCCAGACCGTGTAGGTCCGCTCGGCCAGCGTGCCGGGGAGCTCGTTGAGGATTTCGTAGAGGATCGCCACGCCCTGGTTGGGCAGCCCGACCTCGTAGGCGTCCGGGTACATCAACGCCCACCGCACGTCGGCGGAGTCCCAGTCCTTGACGGTCGAGTTGAGCTCACCCCCGACATACTGGATGGGCTTCTGCACCTTGGGCAGCAGCGCCTCCAGGCGGTGGAAAATCGACTCGACAGGCATAGTGCCCAGCGTAGCGGCGCTCAGACGGTGGCGGGTCCGGGGATGTCGATGTCGTTTCCGCTGAGCACCAGGATGTGGTGCCCCTCGTAGCAGGTCAGCTCGACGGCGATGACGCCGCTCGCCAGATTGTGCACTCCGATGACGTGGTTCGCGGGAAGCAGAAAGCGCTCCTCGCACTCGTCGCAATAGGCCACGAACATGCTTCTAATTAAACGACTGCCCGCGCATCCTGATGGCCTGAAGAAGCCCGATCCCGATGAGATTGGCGAAAGTGGCGGTGCCGCCATACGACACGAACGGCAACGGCAACCCCGTGATCGGCATGATCCCGATCGTCATCCCCACATTGATGAACGCCTGGAACGCGAACCAGCACACGATCATCCCCGCGACCAGCGTCCCGAACCTGTCCTCGCACCGCTTGGCGATCTTCAGCCCGCGTAGCAGCACCACGCCGAGCAGCAACACGACCGTGACCGACCCGAGGAACCCGAACTCCTCCCCCGCCACCGTGAAGATGAAGTCGGTGTGCTGCTCGGGCACGAACCGCCCGGTCGTCTGCCCGCCGCCGAGCAGCCCCTTGCCCAGGAGCTGCCCGGAGCCGATCGCGATCATCGACTGGGTGCTGTTGTAGCCCACGCCCCGCGGATCGACGCTCGGATCGACGAACGCCGTGAACCGCGCCACCTGGTACGGCTCCAGCATCTCGAAGTAGAACACCGCGAACACCCCGAGCCCCGCCACCACCGCCAGCGCCGCGATCAACCGCTTGCGCACTCCCGCGATCACCAGCCCGGCGGCCATGATCACGGCCAGCACCATCGCCGTGCCGAGGTCGGGCTGGAGCATCACCAGCCCCATCGTGATCGCCGAGGCGATGATCGCCAGGACGATGTCGAGCCCTCGCGGCCGATCGGTCCCCTCGGCCGGTTGCGCCAGCAACATCGCCATGATGAGCAGCAGCCCGACCTTGGCGAACTCCGACGGCTGCACCGCGAACCCACCGCCCAGCAGGATCCACGAATGCGACCCGTTGATCGTCGCGCCCAGCGGAGTGATCACGAGCCCCAGCCCGACCAGCGACAACAGGAACACCAATGGCGCGTACGCCCGCATCGCCCGATGGTCGATCATGGTCACGATCGCGCACAGCACCACCCCGATGACCTCGTTGAGCAGGTGTTTCTTCACCAGCCCCGTGGCCCCGGGCGCCCATGTCCTGGTGGACGACCACACCAGCAGCGTGCCGATCACGCACAACCCGGCCACCGCCACCAGCATCAGCCCGTCGAGCCGCCGCACCGTCGAGTCCTCGGCGACCACCCGCCGGAAGAGCGAGGGCCGTCGCGCGGCGATCGTACGGCCGGTCACCCCCCGGCCACCGTTCCGTCCGGCGCGAACGTCGGCAACCTCGTCGTGAGCCGCCCGCCGGGCACGGCCGCCTGCCGCTTGATGCCGTAGATCCCCTCATAGATCTCGCGTACGGCCGGCGCCGCCGTCTGCGCGCCCATCCCGCCCTGGGAGACCATGACGACCACCACGTACTGCGGGTTCCGCGTCGGCGCGAACGACGCGAACCACGAGGTGTCCTGCTTGCCCCACACCTCCGCGGTGCCCGTCTTGCCGCCGATGCGGATCTTGTCCATCGGGAACCCGGCGAATGCCCCCGCCGCGGTGCCGTCGGCGGCGACCTGGCTGAGCGCGTTCTTGATGTAGCGGCGCTCCTTCTCGCTGATCGGCAGCTTGCCGACCACCGGCACGGGGATGGTCTTGACGACCTTGCCGTCGGGCCGCACCTGCGCCCACCCGATGCGCGGGCTGCGCACCTTGCCGTCGCTCACCAGCGCCATGTAGGCCCTGGCCAGCTGCATGGGCGTGACGAGCACGTCGCCCTGGCCGATGGAGAAGTTCGCCGAGTCACCGGGCCTCAGCAGGAACCCCTCGGTGCAGTTCTCCAGCGCGAGCCGTTTGAGGAACTCGGCCCGCGACCTGTCCTTCTCCTCCGGATAGCCCTTGCGCGACCGCTCGCAGGTCACCGCGCTGGTCCTGTTCCACAGGTCCTTCTTCCACGCCCGGTCGGGGATGCGGCCGCCGGACTCGCCCGGCAGGTCCACGCCGGTCGGCCGGCCGAACCCGAACGCCCTGGCCGTGTTGGCGAACACCTCTTTCGGCGCCTTCTTCGGGGTCCGCCCGCCGTCCTTGAGGTACTGCTCGTAGGCGGCCCTGTAGAAGATCGTGTCGCACGACTTGACCAGCGCCGTGTGCAGGGTGAGCGTGCCCAGCGGGATGCCGCGGAAGTTGTTGAACGCCCGGCCGCCCACCGCGACTGAACCGGGGCAGGAGTAGGTGCCGTTCAGCGGGTAGCCCGCCCGCAGCATCGAGGCCACCGACGAGATCTTGAACGTCGAACCAGGCGCGAACTGCCCGTTGATCGCCCGCGACACCAGCGGTTTGCCCGACTTCTCCGACAGCAGCCACTGGTATCCGCGCGCGGAGATCCCGCCGCCCCAGATCGCCGGGTCGTAGCCGGGCGCGCTGGCCAGCGCCACCACCCGGCCCGTACGCGCGTCGAGCACCACCCCCGCGCCGCCGTCGGCCGCCGGCGCGGACTTCATCGCCTTGCCGAGCGCCTTCTCGACCACGGCCTGGATCCGCGAGTCGATGCTGGTCACCAGGTGGTCGCCGGGCACGGGCGTCACCTGCTCCTCGAGCCCGAGCGCCTTGCCCATCCGGTCGACCTGCACCCTGCGCAGCCCCGACTTGCCGCGCAGCGCGTCGTCGTAGACGTACTCCAGCCCGTCACGCCCGGCCAGGTCCACCCCGGAGAAGCTGGCCTTGAGCCCTTCCCGCTCTTCCAGCTCCGCCTCGGTGACCGGCTGCAGGTAGCCGAGCATCTGCGCCCCGGCCCGGCCTCCCGGATACTGCCTGACGGAGTGGATCTCCGCCGTCACCCCGGGAAACTCCTCCTGCCGCTCCAGGATCTGCAGCGCCTCGCGGGTGTCGACCTTCTCGTCCAACGGCACCGGCTGGTACGGCGACCCCGTCCAGCACGGCTTGCGGATCCCCGGCCCGCACGGCGTGATCCGCTGCTGCAGGTCAGGCACCGGCTTGCCGAGCACTTTCGAGAGCTTGCGCAGCACCTCGACGCCGCCGTCGGGCATCCTGGACAGGATGGTCCTGTCCACGGAGACGACCAGCGCCGTCTTGTTGCGCACCAGCGGCCGCCCCGACGAGTCGAGTATCTGCCCGCGCACGGCCGGCACGATCACCGCCCGCGTCCTGGTCTCCGTCGCCCGCGTGACGAACTCCTGCCCGCGCACCACCTGCACCTGCCACAGACGCCCGGCCAGCACCACCAGCATGGTCACCACCAGCACGTGCAGCACCAGCAGCCGGGCTCGCATCCGGATCATGTCGAGTACCCCGGCCGTCCGATACGCGCCGTCAGCCAGATGACGATCGGGGACACGAGCAGCGTGTAGACGACGGTGACGGGCACGTAGCCGGTCAGGGTGGCCATCGTCACCCGTGGATCGGAGATGAGCCCGCCCACGGCCGCCGCCAGCAGTGGCGCCAGCAGCACGCACAACACCACGGTCGTCACCGGCCCGCCCGCGCCGCGTCCCGCCACGTATCCGACGAGAGCCAGCACGAACGCGTACTGTCCGACGAGATGCGCGGTGGGCGGCATGACGTCGACCAGCAGACCCGCGAAGAAGCCCAGCACCGCCCCGGCGACGGGCCCACGCGCCAGCGCCGCGCCGATCACGGCCAGCAGTACCAGATCAGGCGCGCCCCCGGCCGGCAGCGGCACCCGATTGACCAGCATGACCTGCGCCAGCAACGCCAGCAGCACGCACAGCCCCCCGATCACCGCTCTCCCCCCTCAACCGGCACCCCGCTCGCCCCATCTCGACCGCCACTCCTGACCGCCATAACCCACCCCGGCCAGCACCCCGGACCGCCACAAAGCCACCCCGGCCTCGACCCGCAGCCCCGATCACAAACGGCCCCTCACACCCGCGGTCACCGCAATCCCCCACAGTCACCACAAACCCCACACCCGCACTCACCGCGGGCCGTCCTTGTCAGGCAGCACCGCGTCACGTGGATTCCGCTTGGGCGCCTCCACCACCACGCCGACCACGTCGAGCGCCGTCATATCCGCGTACGGCTTGGCGTACGCGATGCGCGTCAACTCCCCCGGCGTGGACTCCACCCGCTCGATCACCCCGATGGGCACCCCCGGCACGTACGGGGCGCCGTTCTGGGAGCCGAAGCTGACGATGCGCGCACCACGGGTCAGCGGCGCCGTCGAGTCCAGGAGCCTGAACTGGACGAGCCGCCCGTTCTCCCCCACCCCGTGCACGACACCTATCTCCTTGCCGCCTTCCAGCCGCGCCCCGGCGGCCGAGGCCGGGTCGCTGAGCAGCACGACGGTCGAGGTGTGCGCGGAGGCGTGGACGACGCGCCCGATCAGCCCGTCGCCGTTGAGCACCGTCATCTCCGACCGGACGCCGTCGCCGGTGCCCGCGTCGATCTGCACGGTGTCCTCGAACCCCGGTTGGCCGCGCCGCGCGACCACGTTGGCGGGAACCACCTTGTATCCGCCGGCTCCCGACAGCCCCAGCACCTTCCTGAGCTCCTTGGACCTGGCCCCGTCGAGCTTGTCCGCCACCAGCCCGGCCCGCAACCTGGCGTTCTCCTCCTTGAGCCCGTCGATCCGCTCCTGGGCGCCGGGCGCGCTCAGAACGGCCTGAACGAACCCGCCGACCGGCCGCACCACCCCGCTGCCGAACCGTTCCGCCGTCCCGAACACGTACGCGCCGGCCGAGCGCAGCGGGGCCAGCGGTGAGCTGTCGCCGGTGCGGTGGTCGACGGTCAGGATGACCAGTGCCGCCATCAGCAGCACTCCCAGGATCAGCCGGGCCCGGCGCGAGTCTCTCATCAGTGCCGCGACTCCGGCACAAGAACCTGCTGGAGGGCCTCGAACTCCTCCGCGCACTTGCCGGAGCCGATGGCGACCGAGTCCAGCGCGTTGTCGACGAGGTGCACGGGCATGCCCGTCTCCGCCTTGACCCGCTCGTCCAGCCCCTTGAGCAGCGCGCCGCCACCGGTGAGCGCGATGCCGCGGTCCATGATGTCGCCGGACAGCTCGGGCGGGCACTTGTCGAGCGTGGTCTTGACCGCGTCCACGATGGCGTTGACCGGCTCCTCCGTGGCCTTCCTGATCTCCTCGCTGGACACGATGATGGTCTTGGGCAGCCCGCTGACCAGGTCGCGGCCGCGGATCTCCGCGTGCGACTCCTCGCCGCCCGGGCAGGCCGAGCCGATGGCCATCTTGATCTCCTCGGCGGTGCGCTCGCCCAGCATCAGCGAATATTCCTTCTTGGCGAACGTGATCACCGCCTGGTCCAGCTCGTCACCGCCCACCCTGATCGACTGACTGGTGACCACGCCGCCCATCGAGATGATCGCCACCTCGGTGGTGCCGCCGCCGATGTCGACCACCATGTTTCCGGTGGGCTCGTGCACCGGCAGCCCCGCCCCGATGGCGGCCGCCATGGGCTCCTCGACGATGTAGACCCTCCTGGCCCCGGCCTGGTAGCCGGCCTCCTTCACCGCACGCTGCTCAACGCTGGTGATGCCGCTGGGCACCGCAATGATGATGCGCGGCTTGGCGAAATGCCGCCGCCTGTGCACCCTTTGGATGAAATATCGCAACATCCGCTCGGTGACGTCGAAGTCCGCGATCACGCCGTCCTTGAGCGGGCGGACCGCGACGATGTTGCCAGGCGTACGACCGATCATCCGCTTGGCCTCTATGCCGACCGCCACGATCTTGCTGGTGACGGTGTTGATCGCCACGACTGACGGCTCGTTGAGCACGATGCCCCGGCCGCGCACGTAGACCAGCGTGTTGGCGGTGCCCAGGTCGACCGCCATGTCACGGCCGAGGAACGCGAGCTTGCTGCCCATGGGGAACGGAGCCCTCCGTAACGTCGTTCGCGAATGACTACGGATCGAATTCGAATCGTAACGTGACGTACCCACCGATGGGCGCAATGAGCCCTCGCGCCCATCAAAAATCTCCAGCCCCTACCTCAACCGCAATTTTGCCCGGATTGCACCACAACATCCGATCGCCGCGTAGAGTCGGCGCGCCACCACGACGGGCTCTTCACCTCACGCCACAGTCCCTCAGCGGCCCGCTCGCCGCCCGATCCGCCAACCCCGCATCCGTTCCCCCAAGAACGGCGCCGCCACCCTCAGAAAGCCGCCCACGAGCCGCACAGACCCATCTCACCCGCTTCACCCACCACGGGCAACCATACGGCGGCGGACCGACAAAGACGCGCGCCCGCACAGCCGGAGCTGCGCGGGCGCGCCAAGGGTCACCCGACCGACTAGAACCGGTCAGGGAAGAAGATCTTGATCTCCCTGGCGGCCGACTCGGGCGAGTCGGAGCCGTGCACGACGTTCTCACCGATCTCGAGGGCGTGGTCGCCGCGGATGGTGCCGGGAGCCGACTTGACCGGGTCGGTGGCGCCGGCCAGGGCGCGGAACGCCTCGACGGCGCGCGGGCCTTCGAGCACCATGGCGACGATCGGCCCGGACGTGATGAACTCGACAAGCTCCCCGAAGAACGGCCGCTCGGAATGCTCGGCGTAGTGCGTCTTGGCGGTGTCGGCGTCGAGGGTGCGCAGGTCCATCGCCACGACCTTCAGGCCCTTGCGCTCCACACGGGCGATCACGTCACCGATGAGGCCGCGCTTAACCCCGTCGGGCTTGATCAGGACAAGAGTGCGCTCGGACACTTGATGTTCTCCTTCGAACAGAGTGGGGTCGCGGCAACAGGCGCCCGGCCTCACCGCGAGAACGCTTCGCGGGGCATGGGCCGTCGCGTCGCCATAGCCGGGCCCTCAGCTTACCGTCCCCCGCCCACACCCTCGTTTCCGTAGGGGAAAGCCCCGCCTACGGGGAGGCGGATTCCTCAGGTGACTGGCTCGGCGGCGGCACGGCCGGCAGCTCCCCGGCCGCCGAATCAGCCTCGGACTCACCCACACGCTCTCCGAACGCCCCTTGGGACGGCACCGGCAGTACGACGCGCGGAATGGCACCGGTCGGCCGCTCATCATCGGCAGCGGCAGGTACGGCCTCGGACTCGGACGACCGCACGAGCAGCACGTCCTGCCCGGTCCACACCACCGTACCGGCAGAACCGGCCACATCCCCACCCACAGAACCGCCTCGCGCACTGGACCCCTCTTCACCACTGGAACCACTCCGCGCACCCGAGGCCTCCTCACCCAGCGAAGCCGCCGACGCCTCCTCGTCCGGAAACGCGGTCTCCCTGACCGAACCGCCCCCCGAAGGCGACGTCTCGCCATCGAAGATCTGCGCGGACATCGGAGGCCGCCGTGCCATCACGGACACCAGCACGATGACCGCCACCAGCAGGAACCCACCGACCAACGCCCACTTGTGCAGCGCTCCGACGAAGTTGTCCACCAGCTGCTGAGCCGAGGTCACCCCATCGAACATCTTCATCTGCACCCCGGTACCGAGCAGGAACCCCGCCAGCACCCCCGCGAAGCACAACGACAACCCGAAGACCGCGGCCCCGATCCCCACCTCCTGCAGCGTCGCGGTCAATGCCACCGCCGCCCCCACGGCGAGCAGTGTCAACGGCGCCACCAGCACCAGCCCGTCCTCCGATGGCACCATCAGCCGCACCGCGCACAACCCGGCGACCATCGACAGCAGCCCCAGCGGCGCCAGCCATCGCCCGGCGCCGACCGCGAACAGCCGCACCACGACGGAGGCACCGATCGCGAGCATCCCGGCCACCCCGTACGGCACCCACAAGCCCCTCAGCCCAGGACCGCCGAGCCCGCCCATCTCCACCAGCGTCACCTGAGCCGCGCTGGGCAGCAGCACCACGCCCACCGCCACCATGGAGTACGCCAGCGTACGGCTCTCCGCCGCCCCCACCGAGGCCAGCGCCAGCAGCCCGGCGATCGCCAGCGCCCCGAGCAGCATCACGGGCACGGCCCGCCACCCCTCCGAAGCCGTGCTGATCGCCACGACGCCGATGCCCGCCGCGAGCAGGACGGCCATCCCCAGCCGCCCGCGTTCGCCCGTATCGGGCACCGGCGAGGCAGACCTCCCGAACAGCATCAAAGCCACCATGTACGCCGCAGCCAGGGCAAGCGCCGCACCCGTCACCATCGGGTACGGCTGCAGCGTCACCTTCCAACTGCTCACGTCGTCCAGCGGCCACAGCGTCAGGGCCTGCGCCGCCAGCAGGCTCAGGCTGAACACGCCCACCCACAGCGCACGCAGCGCCGGCACCCGGTCCCAGACGGCCACGAGCGTGCCCGTCACGATCAGCCCGGATCCGGCGCCGCGCAGCACGCGCATGACCCCGACTGCGAGTTCGGAGGCGGCGTACCCGCCGGCGGCGTCGGTCACGGCCACCAGCGCCACCCCGGCGAGCAGGAGGTGAGCCGCCTTCACCCGCCGCAGCGCCAGGGACGCGAGCGGCACGGTCAGCATCAGCGCGGGCAGCGCGAGACCGTGGGTACGACGCCAGCCGACCTGGTCGATGTCGGCGGGCAGCAATTCGGCGACGACGGAGAGCGTGTTGGGTATCGCGACGATCGCCAGCGGCAGCGCGGCGACGACGAGCAGCCCGAGCAATGTGTCGAGCAACCACGGATGTCTGGGGGCAGCCGGACGAGGCGACCGCTGGATCGGGGGAACGGCCATGTAGGCCGACTTTAGCGGGAAGTAGCGCCCTCGATACGCCGAGCGACGATAATCGCCGTGATCCAGAGCGCCGCGAAGATCGCCCCGAGGAAGAACATGGTCGGCACGAGAAAGCCCGTGCAGATCGCCAGCACCTGCACGACGCTACCGGCGACGTACCCGAAAGGCCGCTTGAGCAGGCCTGCGACGACGACGCATAGCACGGCGAGCCCGATGCCCGCGGTCACGGCCAGCCACGGCTCCACACCGGCCACGGTGATCGCCACCGGCGTGATCAGCCCCGCCACGATGGCCTCCATGCCGAGCACGCTGGCGCCGAGCCTTCGCATACCGGGCGTGACCTCGAAGTTCATCGCTCACCGTCCACCTTGAGCAGGCGCCGCGCGTCCCCGGCCGTGACGACGGATCCGGCGATGAACACGCCGGTGCCGCTGAACTCGCCTTCAGCGTCCGCGATGGCGATGCCCCTGTCGATGGCGTCGTCGAGCCGGTCGACGACATGCACCCGGTCCTCGCCGAAGAGCGGCTCCGCCAGGGACGCCAGTTTCTCCGGCGACATCGACCTGGGCGAGGAGTTACGCGTGACGACGATCTCGTCGAGAACTGGTTCGAGCAGCTCCAGCAGACTGTCGACGTCCTTGTCGCGCATGACCGCGAGCACGCCGATCACCTTGGCGAAGTCGAACGCCTCGTGCAGCCCCTCCAGCGTCGCCTGCATGCCCCCGGGGTTGTGGGCCGCGTCCACCACGACCGTCGGCGTACGGCGTACGATTTCCATCCGGCCCGGCGAGGACGCCTGCGCGAACGCCTGGCGTACGAGCTCGGCGTCGAGCGGGTCGTCACCCCCGGTCAGCGCCTCGACGGCGGCCAGCGCGCAGACGGCGTTGCTCGCCTGATGCGCGCCGTAGAGCGGCAGGTAGACCTCATCGTAGACACCCTTGAGCCCGCGCAGCGTGAGCAGTTGCCCGCCCATCGCCACCTCGCGGTTCAGCACGCCGAATTCGAGCCCCTCACGAGCCACCACCGCGCCGACGTCGGCCGCCCGGCGCATCAGCACCTCGGCCGCGGCGAGCTCCTGCTGAGCGAGCACGGCGGTCGTGCCCGGCTTGATGATGCCCGCCTTTTCTCCGGCGATGCTGGGGATGTCGGACCCGAGCCGGTCGGTGTGGTCCAGCGAGATCGGCGTGATCACGGACACGGCGCCGTCGGCGACGTTGGTGGCGTCCCAGGACCCGCCCATGCCGGCCTCGATCACCGCGACGTCGACCGGCCAGTCGGCGAACGCCGCGAACGCCATCGCGGTCAGCAGCTCGAAGAACTGCACCCGCCGCCCCTTCGCGTCGATCAACTCGACGTAGGGAATGATCTCCTCGTAGACCTCCGCGAAGCGCTCCTCGCTCAGCGGCTCCCCGTCGACGGTGATCCGCTCGCGCACCGACACCAGATGAGGGCTGGTGAACCGGCCCACTCGCAGATTGCGCTCCTTGAGCAGCGCCTCGGCGAGCCTGGCGGTGCTCGTCTTGCCGTTGGTGCCCGCGATATGTATGACCTGATATGCCCGTTGCGGTGAGCCGAGCACATCCAGGAGGTCCGCGATCGTGTCAAGCGTCGGCTCGAAATCCCACTCGACGCCACGCTCCATGATCGCGCGTTCTATCGCACGATAATCCACCCCTCAACCCTACTGACCGCCCGTAGCGGCCCGGACGCGGGCCAGAACATATCGCGGATCGGATAGAAAGCTGGAGGGCACTCATCGGACCCGCCCGAATGCCACTTTGGTGAACAGCCTGCTCCACCCCCCGGCAGGCCGCCCCCAAGGAGGACATCGTGGAAGGCGAGAACGCCCACGCGGACGAGCCCCGCGCCGGTGGGCACTCACCGTCAGCGGGTACGTCTTCGGGCTCGCCTGCCAACCGCTGGCCAGCGTACTGCTCGACTTCTGGCAGGCCGACAGGAACGGCGCGTACGACAACATCACCTACAACTTCCGCGGTCACCAGTACACCAACGCCCAGGGCGCCTTCAGACTCACCACGATCGTGCCGGGCCTCTATCCCGGCCGCACCCGGCACATTCACGTGAAGGCCCAGGCGCCAGGCCGGCCCGTGCTCACCACGCAGCTCTATTTCCCCGGCGAACCCAGAAACAACACCGACACCATCTTCGATCCGGCGTTGCTGATGAACGCACGGACGGTGGGGACCGGCAGGGAGGCCACCTTCGACTTCGTGCTCAACGTCCCGGGCGTTCCGCCCACGGACCCAACGACAAGCCCGCCTCCGGGCGGCGGCATCTGGCAGGTTGGGGTGACCTATCAGGCGGGTGACCAGGTCACGTATGGAGGCGCGACGTACCGGTGCCTGCAGGGCCATCTGTCGCAGGCGGGCTGGGAACCACCCAACGTCCCCGCTCTGTGGCAACGCGCCTGACCTCACGGTCCCCGAACGCAAGAGAGGGCCACCCCGGCTGCTGGGGGTGGCCCTCGTTCGCATTCAGCCGGCCCACCCACCAACAATGGCAGGCCAAAACAGGAAAAGCCCCCGACCTACTGGTCGAGGGCCTCCCCCATATTAACGATTGTCCGGCGGTGACCTACTCTCCCACACCCTCCCGAGTGCAGTACCATCGGCGCAGAGAAGCTTAACTTCCGGGTTCGGAATGTAACCGGGTGTTTCCTTCCCGCCATAACCGCCGTAACCCTC
>NZ_JADOGI010000520.1 GCF_015645445.1 Nonomuraea cypriaca
CTGGGTGGACCCCGCTTCCGGCTCCTCGCCTGCGCCGCCCATCAAGATCACGCCCACGGTCACCGCCACGATCGCCGCCACGGCCACCCCGAGTTGCACGAACAGCTTGCGGTTGGACGGGGGCTCAGGCTCCAGGTCGCCCGCCTGGTAGACAGCGGTGTCGCCGGCCCGCGTACCGACGCCGCCGAGCGGGTGAACCTCGGTCGCCCCGAACGGCGCGGCCTCGCGCGGCCCGCCGGTGCCATACGCGCCCGCCGGGCCGCCCATGCCGTGCGCTGCGCCGGCCACCGCGGCGCCACCGGGCAGGTGACCCGTCACCGCGGCGCCACCTGGCAGGTGGCCGGTCATCGTGGGTCCGCCGGGAGCGCGGCCGGGCGCCGTGGCGCCGCCGTCCATGGGAGCGGCCGCCAGGTCGGCGCGCGGTCTGGCGATGACGGCCAGCGCCCGGCGGACCGCCTCACCGCTGGCGGGTCGCTTGGCGGGATCCTCCGCGATCATGGCCAGTACCAGCCGGTCCAGCTCGGCCGGCACCTCGGCACGGAACGCGCTCGGCGGAGCCGGCTCGGCCCGGCCGGGTGACGTGCCGGGCTCCGCGGCGTCCGAGGGCGCCGTACGCGGGCCGTCGAAGGGCGGGCGGCCGCACAGCAGCTCGTAACAGACGCATCCGAGCGCGTACAGGTCTCCGGGGGCCTCGGCCTTCCCGCCCGCGGCCCGCTCGGGAGCGGTGTAGCGGCCGTCGCCCGAGGACGGCTCCTGGTCGTCCAACCCGAACCCGACGACCTTGAGCACCCCGGTCCCGGCCCTGCGGAAGCCGCCGGGATCGACCCGCCCGTGTACGACCCCGGCCCGGTGCGCGGCGTCGAGCCCCGCCGCCGCCTGCCCGACGAGGTCGCACACCTCGACGACCTTCATGGACCCGCGCGCGGCCCGCTCCTCGCCCAGGCTGAGCCCGGTGAGGTGCTCCATCACCAGGAACGGGGACCCGTTGTGGTCGCCGACGTCGAGCACCATGGCCACGTTCGGGTGGATCACCTTGGCCACGGCCTGGGCGTGCTGCCTGAGCACCTCCCGGGTGGCGGCCCCTGCTGCCCTCGCGCCGAGCACCTTCACGGCCACGACCCAGTCGGCCCGCGTGTCGTACCCCCGCCACACCTCGCCCATCGGCCCGCTGCCGATGAGCTCGTCGAGCCGGTACCGGCCGGCGACCAGAGTCGGCGTCGCGTCGGACATATCCCCGCCAATTACTCGAACATCAGGATTTCCCGACCACCATAGGCCCCCACGGCCTCCCC
>NZ_JADOGI010000521.1 GCF_015645445.1 Nonomuraea cypriaca
GGGTGTCCCGATAGGGTGCTGGGCGTGACGATCGTACGGGCGGTGGCGGCGGACGCGGGCGAGATCCTCACCCTGCAGCGAGCGGCGTACGTGAGCGAGGCCCAGCTCTACGGCGACCCGTACATCGCGCCGCTGGTCGAGTCGCTTGAGCAGGTGCGCAAGGTCATCGAGTCCGCCGTCGTGCTGAAGGCGGTCGACGGGAGCCGCATCGTCGGAGCGGTGCGCGGCCAGGTGTCCGGAGCCACCTGCCGGGTCGGCCGCCTCGTCGTCGCACCCGACCTGCAGGGGCACGGGCTCGGCACGGCCCTGCTGAGCGCGCTGCACGAGGAGGTGCCTGAGGCGTCGGCGTTCGACCTGTTCACGGGACACCTGTCGGAGGCCAACCTGCGGCTCTACCGCCGCCTGGGCTACCGGGAGACGCGTCGCGAGCGGATGGACGATCACCTGACGCTGATCCACCTGCGCAGGGCGGACCGAACTCCGTAGTGATCACGGCCGACGTTCAGGCGAGATGTCCGGGATAGGCTTTTCTGGTGCTGAAGATTGGGCTCACGGGCGGCATCGGCTCGGGCAAGAGCGAGGTGTCCAGGAGACTGTCGGCCAGGGGCGCCGTCGTGATCGACGCTGACAAGATCGCGCGCGAGGTCGTCGAGCCTGGGACGGCCGGGCTGGCGCGGGTGGTGGCCACGTTCGGGGACGAGGTGCTGCGTCCCGACGGCTCGCTCGACAGGGAGCGGCTCGGCGGCATCGTGTTCGCCGACTCCGAGAAGCTCGCGGCGCTGAACTCCATCGTTCATCCGCTGGTGGGCGAGCGGGTGGCCGAGCTGCAGGGGCAGTCGGCCGACGACGCGATCGTGGTCTACGACGTCCCGCTGCTGGCGGAGAACAAACTGGCGCCGATGTACGACGTGGTGATCGTGGTGGACGCCGCCGACGAGGTGCGCATCAGGCGGCTGGCCGAGCACCGGGGCATGCCGGAGACCGACGCCAAGGCCCGCATCGCGGCGCAGGCGAGCCGGGAGGACCGGCTGGCTGTGGCGGACATCGTGATCCCGAACGAGGGCTCGCTGGAGGAGCTCGACGCCCGGGTGAACGAGGTGTGGGACGCGCTCGTCAGCCGCGCGGCCCGCGGCTAGCCCCGTCCTTCGCACATGACGAGTGATCAAATTTTCCTGGGACGTCGTGGGATCTCTTTGTGATCACCTGTTGATCGGGTGATATCGGGATCCTTGGCCGAACAGGGTGCGGTCACACTCTG
>NZ_JADOGI010000522.1 GCF_015645445.1 Nonomuraea cypriaca
AGGTCAGTTGATTGGGCCCCTGCGGGGCCGCGGCGCATGCGGGAAAATCGGGGCTGGTTGCCCGCCGACGTCGATAGCTCTTTGGCGCAGGTGAGTCCGTAGGTCAGTTTGATCGCTGGGAGCCGTGTCATGGGGCTGCGCATTGTTTGCCACGAGCACGAGGGTCCGACTCTTTCCCGTCCCCGTCGGCTCCTGCGGGCGACCGTCCCCTGTCCCCGGTGCGGAGGAGAACGTCCGTGGAGGAAGCCGAAGAGATCGAGCTGCACGTGGAGCGGATCGCGGCATTGGATCTGGGCAAGAGCGCACTGGAGGCGTGTGTGCGGATTCCGCACCCATCGCGGGCCGGGCGGCGCTTGCAGGAGGTCCGCCCGTATCAGACCAGCACCGCGCAGTTACGGTCGATGATCGAGTGGTTGCATGAGCACGGCGTCACCCGGGTGGTGATGGAGGCGACCTCGTCGTACTGGAAGGGCGTCTACTACCTGCTGGAGGCCGAGGGGTTCGAGGTCTGGCTGGTCAACCCGCGGGATGTGAAGAATCTGCCGGGCCGGGCCAAGACCGACAAGCTGGACTGCGTGTGGCTGTGCAAGGTCGCCGAACGGGGGATGTGCCGGCCATCGCTGGTGCACCCGGCCGAGATCCGGCAGCTGCGGGACCTGACCCGCTACCGCCGAGCCCTGGTGCAAGATCAGGCCAGAGAGCGGCAGCGGGTGGAGAAGCTGCTGGAGGACGCCCAGATCAAGATCTCCTCGGTGTTGTCCGACATCTTCGGGGTCTCCGGCCGGGCCATGATGCAAGCCCTGATCGGCGGGGAACGTGACGCGCACGTGATGGCCGACCTGGCCGAGCGCCGCGCCCGGCACAAGCTCACCGAGCTGGAGCGGGCGCTGGAAGGGTTCTTCACCCCCCACCACGCCCGCCTCCTGCGGATGATGCTCGACAACATCGACCGGATGAACGCCCAGATCGCCGCGTTGGATGTCGCGATCGAGGAGGCGGTCGCCCCTTTCGTCCATCAGGTGGCCCAGCTGTGTGAGGTCACCGGTATCGACACCACGACCGCCAGCGAGCTGATCGGGGAGATCGGCGTCGACATGAGTCGCTTCCCCACCCCGGCCCACCTGACCTCCTGGGCCAAGTTCTGCCCCAAGACACACGAGTCAGCGGGGAAGAAGAAGGCCAAGGGCCGCGGGAAGGGCAACCCCTGGCTCGGCGGCATCCTGGGACGCGTCGTCTTCGGCTTCTCGCGCAC
>NZ_JADOGI010000523.1 GCF_015645445.1 Nonomuraea cypriaca
AGCCACACGACACCGCCGACGAGCGCCGCCACCACAACCCCGGACACGCCAACGGCGACGGGCACCCCGACCCGCTTACCGACCCGCCCAGAAGCCCTGTGCCCCACCCTCGGCCCTGGCCCGGCACCGCCCCCTGGCATCGGCCCGGCACCGCCCCCTGGCATCGGCCCGGCACCGCGCCCCGGCCCAAATCCGGGACCGCCCGGTCCCTGTCCCATTCCGGGGCCGCCGGGCCCCTGCCCCATTCCGGGCATCGGGCCGGACCCGGGGCCTTGTCCCCATCCAGGACCGCCGGGCCCCGGGCCCATTCCCGGCATCGGCCCGGCGCCGTGGTGCTGGCCCATTCCGGGCATCGGTCCCGTCCCATGCCATGGGGGCGGGACCTGGAGGTTCTGCTGAGGTTGCGGGGCAGGGGCAACGGGGTTCGTGCCGCTCAGCAGCCGGAGGATCACGTCCTGCATGGTCGGCCGCGCGCGGGGGTCCTTGGCCAGGCAGTCGTACACGATGGACCGCAACGGATGGGGCAGGTCGCCGAGTCGCGGTTCGTTGTTCAGGATCCGGTTGATGATCGCGGGCAGCGTGTCGTGTCCGAACGGAGGCGTCTCCGTGGCCGCCCACACCATCACCGACGCCCAGGCGAACACGTCTGTGGACGGCCCCACCGGCTGCCCGGCGAGCTGCTCGGGCGCCATGTACGCGGGCGTGCCCACGATGCTGCTCGTATGTGTGACGGCGTCGTCCATGGCGCGGGCGATGCCGAAGTCGATGACCCGGGGCCCGCCGGGGCCGAGCAGGACGTTCGCGGGCTTGAAGTCCCGGTGCACGATGCCCGCCGCGTGGATGGCGGCCAGCGCGGTGGCCGTGGCGACGGCCAGTCGCTGCAGGTCAGCCCCGGTATGGCGGCCTGCCTGCAGGAGCGAGGGTCCTTCGACGTACTCGGTCACGATGTACGGCGGCCGCGTGTCCAGCGACGCGTCGAGCACCTGCGCGATGCAGAACGGCTCCACCCGCCGCGCCGCCGCGATCTCCTTGGCGAGCCGGCCGTCGAGCGCCGCCCCGTCCCGCAGCACCTTGACCGCCACCCGCCCGCCGCCGGGCGCCTGCCCGAGGTACACGGTCCCCTGCCCGCCCGAGCCCAGCCGGCCGAGCAGCTGATAACTCCCTACCGCCGCCGGATCGCCCTCCCGCAGTGCTTCGACGTACGCCATGAGAGAGAGTGCTCCTGAGACGGTTGAGGTGGATCTTACGT
>NZ_JADOGI010000524.1 GCF_015645445.1 Nonomuraea cypriaca
CGGTTGAGGTGGGGTTGGCTGAGCCCCTGCTGCCGTGGCATGTGGTGCGGACGCCTGTCGCCGACCTGGCCGGGGCGCTGGCGTTCACGGCGGGGGCGCTGGGCAAACTGGGGGCTGACGTGCTGGTTCTGTCGCGTACCGAGATCGGGGAGGTGTCTGAGGGGGTCGGCGGCGGCTCGTCGTCCATGCCGCACAAGCACAACCCCGTCAGAGCCACGATGATCGCCGCCGCGGCCCGCCAGGTGCCCGCGCTCGCCGCGATCCTCTACGGCTCGCTCGCCGCGGAGGACGAGCGGCCGCCCGGGGCCTGGCACGCCGAGTGGCAGCCACTGCGCGAAGCGCTCCGCCTGGTCGCCGGAGCCGCCCGCGACGCCGCCGAGCTGACCGCCGACCTGCGGGTACACCCCGATCGCATGCTGGCCAACCTGACCCGCCCCGGTCCGACCGGCTCAGCCGCCGCCCTCGTCGACAGGGCGCTGAGGGAGAAGGAATGACGTTGCCACAGCACCGGCCGGGCGGTGGGGGAGAGGAAACGACGTTGGCACGGCACCCGGGTCCACCGGGCGGTGCAGCAGAAGGAATGACGTTGGTACCGCGGCCGGGTCGGCTGGGCGGTGGAGGAGAAGGATGACGATGACGCAGCACCGGTTGGTCGGCCCGGAGAGTGGGCAGCCGCTCATCCTCGGACCGTCGCTCGGCACCACCATGCGGGTGTGGGAGCCGCAGGTCGCGACGCTGGCGCGGACGTTCCGCGTTCTCAGGTTCGACCTGCCGGGACACGGCGGCTCCGGACCGTCAGAGGTGCGGACCGTAGACGACCTGGCGAGCCTGGTGCTGGAGCTGGCCGACGCGTACGGCATGGACGGGTTCCACTACGCGGGCGTCTCCATCGGCGGTGCCATCGGCGCCACCCTGGCGGTCCGCCACCCCGGGCGGGTGCGGTCGCTCGCCATGGTCTGCTCCTCCGCCCGCTTCGGCGAGCCGCAGGCGTGGCGGGACCGGGCCGAGCTCGTACGAGCGCAGGGCACCGCGCCGCTGCTGGCGACCACGGCCGCACGGTGGTTCGCCGGCCCGGCCGACCAGGCGCTGCTGGACGACCTGGCCGCCACCGACCCGGCCGGGTACGCCGCCTGCTGCGACGCGCTGGCCGCCTACGACCTGCGCGACGCCCTGGCCGCCATCAAGACCCCCACCCTCGTCATCGCCGGACGGGACGACCCCGCGACCCT
>NZ_JADOGI010000525.1 GCF_015645445.1 Nonomuraea cypriaca
TACAGAGTTTGAAGGGCTAGCTATCGGCGATGGAACGAACACATAGCGCTATGGGTGAGTTACATCGTCGTGTTTCGGCAGTAAAACTCTGCTGTGCGGTACCCCGATGGTGGCGGCTTGTCCGCCAAGGCACGCGTCAAGCGCGAGCAGGTCCGCTTCAAGGCGGCGGACATGTACGAGCGGGGCATGACCCCGCCACAGGTCGCCCGGGCGCTGCGGGTCACCCCCAGCTCGGCCAACGCCTGGCACCGTAGCTGGCGAAGCGGCGGCAAGCAGGCCCTGGCCTCCAAGGGACCGGGCGGCTCGACCTGCCGCCTGGACGATGAGCAGATCCAGACCTTGGAGACCGAGCTCGATCGGGGCCCCGCTGCCCACGGCTGGGAGGATCAGTGCTGGACCCTGTCCCGCGTCACTACGGTCATCAGGGAGTTGTTCCGCGTCGACTACACCCCGCGCGGGGTGTCCTACCTGCTGCATCGCATCGGCTGGAGCCCACAGGTGCCCGCGCACCGCGCCATCGAACGCGACGAGGCCGCCATCACCACCTGGGTGAAGGAGACCTGGCCGTATATAAAAGGCAGGCCGCCGAGCGCGGCGCCTGGGTCTGCTTCGTCGACGAAACCGGGCAAAGCCTCTGCCCGCCGAAAGGGCGCACCTGGGCGCGGCGCGGGCAGACCCCCATCGTGACGGTGTCCGGCAAGCGCTCGGGCCGGGTCTCGGTGGCCGGCCTGGTCTGCGTCAAGCCCGGCCACAGAACCCGGCTCATCTACCGGACGATCACCTTCCACGGCCGCAAGAACGAGCCCAAGGGCTTCGGCGTCCGCGACTTCAAACGCCTGCTGGAGGCCGCTCACCAGCAGTTAGGTGGCCCGCTCGTGATCGTATGGGACAACCTCCCCGCTCACGTCTGCGCCGGGATGCGTCAGTTCATCGACGAACACGACTGGCTGATGGTCGTCCAGCTCCCCAGCTACGCCCCTGAACTTAACCCCGCCGAAGGCATCTGGGCCAACCTCAAGGGCCACCTGGCCAATCTGGCCGTCCGTGGCGGCATCGACCACCTCGCCGCCATCATCAAGCACCATCTCAAGCGCCTGCAATACCGGCCCGACCTGCTCAACGCCATCATCGCCCAGACCGAACTGATCCTCGAACCCGAACCGCCGTAACGCGAGAAGCCAGCCTTTCAACCTCTGTA
>NZ_JADOGI010000526.1 GCF_015645445.1 Nonomuraea cypriaca
CCGACACCGACACCGACACCGACGGCAGCGGCGACGGCGACGGCGAGCAGAAGCCAGCCGGGTTCCGCACCCACGGCAAGTCCAAGGACTCCCGGGATGATCTGCCGCAGATCGTGATCGGGATGGCCGTCACCCGCGATGGGATACCGGTGAGGGTCTGGTCGTGGCCGGGCAACAGCTCCGACCAGACACTGATCCGGCAGGTGAAGGACGACATGCGGGACTGGACCCTGTCGAAGATCGTGTGGGTGACCGACCGGGGGTTCTCCTCCGAGCGCAATCGCCGCTACCTGCGACGCGGCGACCATCAGTACATCATCGGGGAGAAGCTGCGCTCCGACTCCCCGGAGATCAAGGCCGCCCTGTCACGGCAGGGTCGTTACCAGGACGTGGCCGAGAACATGCGGGTCAAGGAGGTGAAGGTCTCCGACACCGAACGGTTCGTGATCTGTTTCAATCCCGAGGCCGCTGACCGGGACGTGGCGGTACGCGAGCAACTCCTCGCCCAGCTCACCGAGCTCATCGACCAATCCGACACACTCAGCGACATGAAACGCGGCGAGCTGCGCGGGCGCATCTCCACCAAGCCCGGCCTGAACCGGTACCTGCGCGTCACTCCCGGCGGGAAGCTCCGCGTCGACCACGCCAAGATCAAGACCGAACAGAACCTGGACGGCAAGTACCTTCTGCGCTGCTCGGACCCGAAGATGAGCGCCGAGGACATCGCCCTTGGCTACAAGCAATTGCTTGAGGTCGAGCGGGGCTGGCGGGACATGAAGTCAGTGATCGACCTGCGCCCGGTCTACCACCGGCTCGAGGAACGCATCCGCGCTCACGTCATCCTGTGCTGGCTCGCGCTCCTGCTCATCCGGATCATCGAAACCACCACCGGCGAGACCTGGATCACTATCCGCCGCCACCTCGACCGGCTCCACGCCGGCACCTTCACCGGCCCTTCGGGCCTGTTCCGCCAGACCACAGCGCTGTCCAAGCCACAGCGAGACCTGCTCGCCAAGCTCGACATCCCCGCCCCCAAGCAGATCATCGAGCTCCGACCCGCACCCCGCTGACCTGCAGGAACGCCACCGCCTAGAGACACGCCTCCCCGGCGTGCCCAGACGCATTTCCCCAGCTCATCCCCCGAATTCCGCCCTCTATCCGAACCGAATTATGTCGAACGCAGG
>NZ_JADOGI010000527.1 GCF_015645445.1 Nonomuraea cypriaca
GCATCCCCCCCAAGGTCAACTGCAAGGAAGTCACCCCGACCTGCGGCCCACGGGCCCTGATCTGCGCGAACCCCTGTCACGGGAGGTCACGGACGGTTACCCTTTCGTGCCGGGCCGTTATCGGCGAGAACCCGAGGGCGCAAGAGGTCTCCATGACCGAGCACGTCATCACCATCCGATGGGTCGACGCTCCAGAAGACGTCGGCTTCGACGACTTCGTCGAAGGCACCTACAACTCCTTCACCTGCACCTGCGAGCTCCCCCTCGCCGACCGGGACGCCGCCACCGTGCACGCGGCCGAATCCGGCCAGTGCCCCACGTGCCTGGGATCGGGGCAGATCTCCCCGAACCCGCGCGACACGGGCGGATGCCAGACCTGTGACGGCTCCGGCCGGACGAAGACGGTCACCGTGCGGGCGCGCGTCACCGAGGAGTTCCTCAAGGACATGGCCGAGTTGCTGCCCGCGCAGTTCGGCCTGGAAGAGGTGGTGGCGCTGCTCGAAGCGCACCTGCCGGACCGCGGGGCCGACACCGTGCTGCCGGTGGCGGCGGGCCTGATCCGCTACCTGGAGGTGCGGGGCGACATCGTGCTCGGCACGGCCCCCGACTACGTGTCCGATGACGGCTGCGGCCGCGCGTACGACGATCCCCGGTGGATCCGCACCTGACGGGGGCTTCTCAGCGAGGGTTGCGCACCTTCGCCGCCTGGGCTCACGACCGGCGCGCCGCTTTCACCGGCTGATCACCGGAGGGGCAGCACGTCCACGCCGTGTTCCGCCTCGCTGCGGGGGCCGAAGATGCGGCGCTCGGAGGCGTCGATGCGTACGTCGTTGATGCTCGCCTCCCTGCGCCGCATCAGCCCCGCCTCGTCGAACTCCCACAGCTCGTTGCCGTAGCTGCGCCACCACTGGCCGGAGGCGTCGTGGGACTCGTACTGGAAGCGGACCGCGATGCGGTTGCCCAGCACCGCCCACAGCTGCTTGCGCAGGGCGTAGTCCAGCTCCCTCTCCCACTTGCGGCGCAGGAACTCCCTGATCTGGTCGCGGCCGGTCACGAACTCGTCGCGGTTGCGCCAGACCGAGTCCTCCGTGTACGCGAGCGCGACGCGGTCGGGGTCGCGCGTGTTCCAGGCGTCCTCGGCACTCTGGGTCTTGACGCGGGCGGTCTCCTCGGTGAACGG
>NZ_JADOGI010000528.1 GCF_015645445.1 Nonomuraea cypriaca
CTGTCCTCGATCCACATCGAGGAGCACGAGGTCGACGCCCGTGACACGAAGCTGGGTCCGGAGGAGATCACCCGGGACATCCCGAACGTCTCCGAGGAGGTCCTGGCGGACCTGGACGAGCGCGGGATCATCCGGATCGGCGCCGAGGTCGTCAATGGCGACATTCTGGTCGGCAAGGTCACGCCCAAGGGTGAGACCGAGCTGACGCCGGAGGAGCGGCTGCTGCGCGCGATCTTCGGTGAGAAGGCCCGTGAGGTGCGGGACACCTCGCTGAAGGTGCCGCACGGCGAGCAGGGCAAGGTCATCGGTGTCCGCGTGTTCTCCCGCGAGGAGGGCGACGAGCTGCCGCCGGGTGTGAACGAGCTGGTGCGTGTGTACGTGGCGCAGAAGCGTAAGATCACCGACGGTGACAAGCTGGCCGGCCGGCACGGTAACAAGGGTGTCATCTCCAAGATCCTGCCGGTCGAGGACATGCCGTTCCTGGAGGACGGCACCCCGGTCGACATCATCCTCAACCCGCTGGGTGTGCCCGGCCGGATGAACGTCGGTCAGGTGCTGGAGACCCACCTGGGCTGGATCGCCGCCCGCGGCTGGGACATCTCCGGCATCCAGGAGGCCTGGGCCGCACGGCTGCGTGACAAGGGCTTCGACAAGGTCGCCCCGCGCACCAACATGGCCACCCCGGTCTTCGACGGCGCCCACGAAGAAGAGATCGTCGGCCTGCTCGACAGCACCGTCCCCAACCGTGATGGCGACCGGATGGTGCAGCAGAGCGGCAAGGCGCGGTTGTTCGACGGCCGCTCCGGTGAGCCGTTCCCGTACCCGATCTCGGTCGGCTACATCTACATCCTCAAGCTGCTCCACCTGGTCGATGACAAGATCCACGCGCGCTCGACCGGCCCCTACTCCATGATCACCCAGCAGCCGCTCGGCGGTAAGGCCCAGTTCGGTGGGCAGCGGTTCGGTGAGATGGAGGTGTGGGCGCTGGAGGCGTACGGCGCCGCGTACGCGCTGCAGGAGCTGCTGACCATCAAGTCCGACGACGTCCTGGGACGTGTGAAGGTCTACGAGGCCATCGTCAAGGGCGAGAACATCCCCGAGCCGGGAATTCCCGAATCCTTCAAGGTGCTCATCAAGGAGATGCAGTCGCTGTGCCTCAACGTCGAGGTGCTGTCCA
>NZ_JADOGI010000529.1 GCF_015645445.1 Nonomuraea cypriaca
CGCCCGGCCCGTGCAGCCACCGAACGCCCGGCCCGCGCAGCCACGAAAGGCCAGGGCGGCGTGCCAGGGGAAGGTGTCGGGCGCGCGACTGCGGAAGGCCCGGCCCGCACGGCAGGGGAAGGCGTCGGCCCCGCGGCCACGGAAGGCCAGGGCGGCGCGGCCACCACGCCCCGACCCCATACCTCCGCCGAACCCACGGACGCCACACCCGAACCGGGCCCCGCCACGGAGCATCCGCAGGGCCCAGGCCCAGAGCAGCCCCGGGGATCCACGCCGGAGCAGCATCCGGGACCGGAACCAGCGCAACCCCAGGGGCCGGGTTCAGATCAGCCTCAGGGAGTGGGTTCGGAGCCCAGGGGGCCGGCTGCTGAGCGGTCTGAGCGGTCCCAAGGGGGAACGCCGGAGGACCAGTCACAGGGGCCGGATCCAGAGCAGCCCGGGGGATCGGCTTCATCCACAGGCCGGCCATCGTCAGCGGAGTTGTCCACAGCCTCAGGCGATCCGCGACCGCGGCCCCAGCAGGAGGAGCAGACTTCAACCGCGAGCCCTCGCAGGCGGAGGATGGCCGATCCACGGTCCATCCGCCCACCCGGGGGGCTCGGTCCTGAGGAGACAAGGGAGTCCGAGGAGGAGTCGTGACCGAAGCGGTGCCCTCCTACCTGTCACCCACCGGGCAAGAGATCGTGTTCTTGCTGCTGGGGGCGGTAGCGGTTGGATCGGCGCTGCTTGTCGTCACGACCAAACAACTCGTCCACGCCGCCCTCTGGCTGGTGCTCTGCTTCGGCGCGCTGGCGGGCGGCTACCTGGTGCTGACCGCCGAGTTCGTGGCCTGGGTCCAGGTGCTGATCTATGTGGGCGCGGTGGTCGTGCTGATGCTGTTCGGCATCATGCTCACCCGCGCCCCGATCGGCCGCTCCGCCGACTTGGACAGCGGCAACCGCCTGGTCTCAGCGCTCGTGGCGGTAGCGACGGCGGCCATCCTGGTCACCGTGGTGATCGACGGCTTCCGCACCGCCTACACGCCCCTGACACCCGGGCCGGGAGCCGCGAAGGCACTGGGCGCCAGCGTGTTCGCCACGTGGGTGCTGCCCTTCGAAGCGCTGTCCGTTCTGCTGCTCGCCGCATTGATCGGCGCCATCGTCCTGTCCCGTACGGACATCCCCGGCGCCGCACCC
>NZ_JADOGI010000053.1 GCF_015645445.1 Nonomuraea cypriaca
CGGTGCACCGAGGCGACCCGCGCCATCGCCATCTCCAGGCACCCCAGCGCCATCACATCGTTGCCCTCGGTCTTGGCCAGGGCGACCCCGCCGAACAGATCGGAAAGCTCCGCCAGCTCAGCCCGCACCCGCACCCAGGCCGGATCATCCGCCGTCGGCTCGGACACTGGCCCAGACGCATCAGGCTCGGACACGTCAGGCTCAGACAGCGGCCTAGTCACCGGCTCGGATGTGTCAGCGTCGGCAACCGGGATCGGTGCGTCGTCGGCCGGGTCAGGACCCTCGCCGGGCGCGTCATCGCCGGTCACATCCTCCGGCAGGTCCGGCATCTCCTCGATCAGGTCCTCCTCGCCGGTCGGCTCGGCCGCCGGGGCGGGCTCGGCCGAATTAACGGCGGCGGCCGGGAGCGTCTCCTCCGGCGCGGGCACGGTGTCAGCGTCCGGGATGGCGCTGGCGGTGCCGGTGGCGTCAGCATCCGGTACGGCGGGCGCCGTCTCTGGCATATCGCCATCCGAGGTGCCCGGGGCGGTACCGTCCGAGGCGATGGTGTCCGAGGAGGCGGCGTCACCGCTGCTGACGGTGATCGGGTACCACCGGTCGGCGGCGCGGCCCCGCGTCTGACCGTCATTCAACCCCGGCTCACGGCGAGCCCGCCCCTCGGCCTCGAACTGGTTGAGGATCTTGCCCGCCACCATCCGGCTCAGCCCGGCCGCCGCCCCGATCACCGTAGCCGACCCACCCGGCTCGGCGTTCAGCGCCGCCCACGCCGCCGTCACACGCCCGTCCGTGTCCGTGCCGGGGTCGGTGTCCGGGGCAGCGGCGTCGGGGCCGTCAGGGGCCGCCACAGGCCCGGCGTCAGCGGGAATCGCGGCGGCGGTTTCCGCGTCAGCGGGGACGATTTCAGTAGCGGCAATTTCCGCGATGTGAATAGCCATGGCGTGACGCCCTTTCCGGTTGCATCACCGGCCCCCGTCCGGGCCGGTGCTTTTTCGTTTGCATCACGACCATCCCTCGCACAAAACGCGGACGGCAAGTCGACCGGGCCATTTTTTGTATCACCCCAACGGCTGGAGAGGCTAACCTAACAAAATAACCACTGATCTGCGGAAACATCTCGCGAGAAACTCACGGGATCAGCTTGACGTCACACGCGCGTCCGGCTCTTCGCCTTTTCGTCGGACCACGGCGAACGATGCCCGAATGCCGCGCGAAAGAATCTGCGAGAATAATATGCATCCCGGTTGACAAGCGTTGTTGATCGAGCCCTCATTGAATGAGGTGGTAACACCGCCGACACGGCACCGGAATAACATGCCCGGGACATCGAAAGGCACACCACATGGCACACGCCAACATGACCGCCGCCCGTCCCATCGTCAGCCCCCGGCAGCCCGCGCTCACCGACCATGGCCCCGAATGGGCGATCACGAGGGACCCCCGCTACGTTCAACCCGTCATCGTCCGCCCCGACGCGGCGACGACGGCAGTCTCCTCGAAATCTGCACCTACGAGGAGATGCTCACCTTGGGCGGCGAATGCGACCCCATCGAATGCAACCCCGGCGAAGACGCCCCCACCTGCCCGGCATGCACGCCGAGCGCACAACCCGACTCGACATGATCGCCGCCCACATGACCGACATCCTGGGCGACTACCACCGCGACCGACACGGCAGGGTGAGGGGCATGTACGCGGCGATGTCGGCGACGACGCGGGGGCCAGGGGAACCGTCGGGTGTTGGGGGTTGGCGGCGCGAAGGCGTCACCCGTCACACGCGCCGGTCACACGCGTGCGACGCACCCATGACGACCTCAGACGAAGACGCTGCTCGCCGCTCAGACCGAGGTCACCACCGAGACCGGCCCGCGGCTAAGCCGCGAGCCGGCCAGACTGCTGGCAGTCCAAGAAGAACCAAGGGATGCAGGCAAGCCGCTGCCGCCGCACAGGACACGAGCAGCACGACCAGCCCCTTCACACACGCGCACACATATTCAAAGGACTCGTCCTTAGACGAGTCGGGCCGCCCACCGCACCGTCCGAAACCGGGAAGACCTGCGAAAACAACACCTGAGAGGGGTAGCGGCCTTAACCGCGGCAGGGAACGCCACCCCTATTTCCAGTACGGAAATCTCCCCCCATCCGACACACCTTCGCTGCCGCACACGCCCCGATAGCGAACGCGGGAACCGAGGTCGGTGCGGCCGCTCCCCGGCCCCAGGAGTGAGGCGGGCGGCGAAGAGAACCTGCTCACCCAGCACCTTCTCGGCAAGGGCCTCACCAGGGCCGGCCGGGCCGGCAACCCCACGGTGGGCCACGGTAGGAGCATCAGCGAGAGAGGACGGGAAAGTAGCAGATGATGGGAACCACGCCGGCAGAGGAGGAGGCAGCACGTCAACGTGCCCGCACATATATTCAAGGAGTCGCCTTAAGGCGATTCGGGGCGGCCATCGCAACAGCCGAAACCCGCCTAACCTGAGCAGATGGCACACCGATGGGTGTCGCGCTCTTAGCGGCGACACTGAGCGCGACAACAAAAAGCGACACCGAAGGCAACACCGAACAACGCCCCGCCCATGCACCCGCAACAGCGACCGCGACACCCCAAACGGACTCAACACCCATCTCCTCGTCTCAGGCGGTACGTTCGCCTTGCCCCATCAGAGCAACGCCATCCCAGCCCGGTCGATCCGCTCAGCACCCCCTCTGCATCGGGCGGACGGACCGGTATCGACACCCACCTCCGCGCCGCCTGTCAAGCCTGAGCCCCGATCAGACATGCGTGGGTGTGGTCTCGGGCCTCAGCAGGGACAACTACGGCGGGAGACGACGGGGCTCGGCGATGACGAGGCCCGTCCACGCCTACCGTCCCGCCCTGGCGAGTTGGACCACCTGTTTCCCGGGCTCGCGCACCTGACGGTGAGCGGCCCCGACGCCTGCCCCGCGCCCACATCGCCCATCCATGCGGCCACCATGCCACCCGCGCCGGATCAGAGGCGGCAACCGCCCACGTGCCCGTCCCTGACCGTTCGGCGGCCAACGTCGCTGACGGCGGCGTAATTGGTCTGGCCGAGGTCAGTGAACGACCACGTGGACGAGTGCGCACCAGGACTCTGCTGACGGCGGGCGGAGCCGCCGTCGTCGAACGCCTTGATAACCCTAGGCAGCGCCGGGGCCAGCAAGCTCGGCGGCCAGTCGGACTCCTCGCCTCACACCATGGACGTTCTGCCAGACGCCACCGGGAATCGTGTCCCGCGCCTGGTCTGCCACAGCCCGAGTCCAGCGTCTCATCCGCCTCCCTTACCGGACCCACGGGCGTGTCGCGGGTGGCTGGCGAGTTTCTGGTTTGCTAAGCGGAGCATGTGACGGCTGTGCCACGCTGCTAGTTCGACAGCGAGCGCGGTCACACCCATCGTGGAGTGGCCGCAGCGACCGGCGCAGTAGGGACCGCTTGATGATCATTCGTAGGAGCTGACTGTGTCGGTGCCCGTCGTCTACTTCCGAGCAGTCGGTCGCGGAGAGCGTTGCTCTCGGGGCGGTGGGGAGGTGCCCCGTGGCGATCAGTGACTCAGACATCTCGAGCACATTGACCGCATACCTTGAGCAGCACCCGGACGAAGCCGCGCTGCTGTCTGAGCCGGTACGACTGCTGTCTCAGGGAGGGGATTTCGCCTCGCGGCGGAATTTTCGGATGCACGTGACCGTCGGAGCGCTGCTGGTCCGAGGCGCCAAGATCCTGCTTGTCGAGCACCTTGCGTACGGGATCCCGCTGCAGCCCGGAGGCCACCTGGAGCCGACCGATACCACGCTGATCGACGCGTCAGTGCGCGAGTTGACGGAGGAGTGCGGTGTCGACCCCGGCCAGGTCTTCCTTGCGTCGCCGACCCCCGTCTACATGGAGTACGGCGCGGTTCCGGCCCGGCCGGCGAAGGATGAGCCGGATCACTACCACTTGGACATCGGATACGCGTTCGTGACAGATGCAGACGTGGGGCGAATTCAGGAGTCCGAAGTGAGCGGGGCCGCCTGGTACCCGCTCGCCGACGCCGAGCGCCTTGTCGGGCCCCGCATTGCGCGGGCGATCAGCTGCCCGGCTCGGATCGGTTGACCGGGTCCGTCGAACGCTTGCGGTCGGCACCAGAGCCGCTGTTCGCCACCTCAGTCGGCGTCGGTCGCGCTGTGGGTGCCCACTCACTCAAATGACGGTTTGACGCTCCGGTCCCGGCTCCGCTTGAGCTCGAAGAAGCCATCCGTCCCCGCAACCAGGACGAGGCCGTCCCAAAGACGTCCAGCAGCTTCACCGCGGGGAGCCGGTGTGATCACGGGGCCGAACAAGGCCGTGCCACCGATACGGAGAACGGGCGTCCCGACATCGAGGCCGACCTCGTTGAACGCCTCGTCATGCGAGGCTTTGATGAGCTGATCGAACTCCGTGCTGGTGGCAGCTGCGGCCAGTGACTCGGGCAAGCCCGCCTCAGCCAGAGCTTCGGCGATGACTTGGGGGTCGTCGCGACGTCTTTGATTGTGAAGCCGGATGCCGATGGCGGTATACAGCGGTCCGAGGACGCCACGGCCAGCGTGCTCGGCGGCTGCCGCGCAGATGCGCACTGGACCCCATGCCTTCGTCATGAGGTCTCGGTATTCGGCGCTGAGTCCCTTGCCTTCGCGCTGGACGAGGTTCAGGTGGGCCAGCGACATGATCCGCCATTCGGCGCGCACCGGCCGGACTCGCTCGACCTCCAGCAGCCAGCGCGAGGTGATCCACGCCCAGGGGCACAGTGGATCGAACCAGAACGGGACCTCCTCGCGGTCCGTCTGCTCCTTGATCATCATGGTGAGCACCGCTTCCCTTGGGCTGGTTTCGCATATGCCTGTCGGCGGGTTAGATGTCGAACAATCCGCTTTGAGCGGGCATGTTGCACTTGGCCGTGCGGCCCGCGATCTTCACCAGAGCCGCGAGATCGCTGAACTGAGCATCCCCGTCCACGGCGCTGATGAGCTGGAGGAACACCTGCGCGGTGACACCGACGTCGGCGTAGGCCCTGTGGCGATCCGCCGGCTGCTTGATGGCGAAATGCGCCAGCAGCGTGTCGAGTTTGTGGTTCGGCAGGCCTGGGACGAGGTATTTGGCGAGCGGGATCGTGTCCAGAAAGTCAATGCGGGCCAGCACCGGGCAGTGCTCGCGCTGGTTGTAGATGAGGTTGGCTTCGGTGGCGGCGTGTTGAGCCACCAGCAGGTACTGCTTGCCCGCGGCGAAGCGCCGATCCAGTGCGCTCAGCGCTTCGGCCGGGGTGGGAGCCTGCCTGACCTGCTCGGGCGTCAAGCCGGTTTGTGCCGTAACGGCCGGCGTCACCGGGGCGAACGCGGGCGGCCGGATAAGAGAAGCGAACGGCCTGCCGGCCGCCGTCCATGCGCCATGTTCGTAGCGAAGGGCGAGAGCGGCAACCTCGATGGGCTGGGCCGGGTAGCCCTTGGGGGTCGTCGCCTCGAAGTCGATGACAACGAACGTCGTTGCCAGGAAGGCGGGGTCGTCTGTCAAGCCGCCCATGTATCCACCGTTCTCGCAGGTTCCGCGGCGTTGCTGGCCCGCGCCCGCCACATCAAGAAGAGCATGCCTGCGTACCAGCCGTTGTGCGCCGTCATCGACCGATGAGGCGGGCGACAGACTGCGTGGCGGCATTCAGGTCCGGCGCGTTCCAGAGGTACTCGCCCGTCCAGGTCTCGCTCAGGGACCGATACAGATCCGACATCACCGGCAGAAACTCGGGCGGCAGTGGTGCCGGCTGCGGCCACCGGCTTCTGGGTACGCCCTCGGCGATCAGCTTGCTGACCGGTACCTCGAGTCCGTTGTCCACGTACCAGTTCCGCAGGACCTGCTTGCCGCAGTGCATTCCGTTGTACATCAGGCGGCTTTCGTCGGGTGTGCCGGGACTGTCGGCAAGTACGATGCGCGCGGCGCTCGACACCAGGTACTCGGCCTTGCCGTCGCAGTGGCTCAGCCCGAGCTTACGTGCGTGGCCGGTCAGGACCTTGTTGACCTTGACGGTGGTGTCGCGCATGGTCTGGAACTGTTCGTCGCTCAGGCCGGCGAGGCGCTGGGCCTCGGGCCCGCCGATGAACCGGTTGATGTCCTCCAGCATCGTTGCGTACTCGATGAGGGGATTCTGCAACTTGTCCCCGACCTTGGGGATGCCCGGGAGCCCGATCTCGGCCGGTGTCAGCGCGCCGGTTGCGAGCCGGCGGTGCACGGAACTGCCTTGCGGGAGTTCGTTGCGGAAGAGGACCTGCACGGGTATGAGGTAGTTTCCGGTTTCCGGGATGAGCGGCTCGGCGTTCGGGGCAGGGAGACGCGCGAGATCGAACTCGATTCGGTTTGGGGCGATGAATCGGCGGAAATGGGTTGGCACGCCCGCCGCCTCCAGCATCATGAAGTTGAAGACGGCCATCCGGCAGATCGCCTCCCCTTTCCCGGCAATCTCGTCCGGCATCCTGCCGTAATGGAACACCGTGTACGTGTCGGTGTACTCGAAGACTGCGACGCCCTCCCTTGTGGCCGTGGGGGGTTCGATGATCTTCAGGTTCTTGGTCGAGTGGAGGACGGGCATCGTGCTCTCCTGGTGCGATGGCGTCACGTCGTCATCCGGCGGAATCTGCTGATTGTGGTGGGCATTGGCGCCGCCGCCTCTGAAGCGAAGAGGTGGGCGGTTCTCTCGGCGCCTTTGCAGGTGGGGGTTAGGTGGCCGTCAGCCACCGTGATTACGTGCATGTCGGCTGCGCGTGCGGCGGTGATGCCGTCGGGAGCGTCATCGATGGCGAGGCAGTGGTCCGGCGGGATGTCGAGGCTTCGGGCAGCCTCGAGATACAGGTCAGGAGCCGGCTTGCCATGTGTGACGTCTTCTCGCGCGACAACCGCTGCGAACTCGTCCGTCAAGCCCAGAGCGTCGAGCCCCGGATGGACGAGAAGCTGGCTGGCGCCTGACGCCACGGCGCAGGGCAATCCAGCACGGCGCGCGGCGTGCAGGAGGGAGACGACGCACGAGATGGGGGTGATGTGGTGCATGGTGGCGAGCAGGTGGGTGCGGCTGTGCCGGATGATCTCGTCGTGGGTCAGTTGTCGGCCGCCCGGTAGTGCGGCAAGCAGGTCGTGGATGGACAGGCCGACGTGCCGGACGTACCAGTCGTGGTTCAGGTCGACGCCGTGTGGCCGCAGCGCCAGTCGCAGCGCGTGCTCGTGAACGGGTGTCGTGTTGGCAAGGGTTCCGTCGAAGTCGAAGACGAGGGCGTCAACGTCGTCGGGTATCGCCGGCGCGCAGCAGTAGCTCGGTGAAGTCGTTGCTGGGCAGGTTGAGGGGCGGCAAGCCTCGTTCATGCCGCCGCCGATTCCTCGCGGTGGCCGCAGCACATGCACCGGCCTCCCGAGCCCTGCCACGGCTCGTGCAAGCAGCCCAGGCTGGTCCCGGCGTCGTGGATCCATGCCCGGATCTGCTCGGCAGCCTCGTACTCGTCCATGCTGCGCCGGTCCACGACGCGGTGGCGTGCTGGATCGGTGGCGGGGAGCCGTTCGTAGAGCGCGCATGCCTCCCGCATGAACGTTGCCTGCTCGGTCGTGAAGATGCGCCGGTCGCGCCGCTGCGCGCGTTCGACGGCCTCGCGGGCGTCGTCCGTGACGAGGATCGTGAGGTCGGGCGGGGGCCGGTAGCAGGTTGCGAACTCCAGCAGGGAGGCTGCCGTCTCCAGAGCGGCGTCTGGGTCCATCGGGTGCAACTGCAGAGCCTGGCAGACCGCCGTGGTGTCGATGCTGCGGCCCTCGACGACGGTACGCCCGTTGGACAGTTCGGGAATGATCGTGTCCAGGTCATACCGTTTGATGGCCAGCAGGATCAGAGCCTCGGCCAGGGGAGTGCCCCCACGCAGGAACGGGTCCCCAGTGCTGGCCTTACGCAGGGCGCGGAGCAGTGCTTTACCCAGTCCTGGACGTTCGCTCGCCTGCTGGGAGAACGCCTCCATCATCAGCGGCTCGCCGTCGAGGGCTCTGACAGCGCGTGTGGTCAGATACGTCTTGCCGACTCCGGTGACGCCCTCGACGGAGATGAGTGGGCCTCGCGTGCAGGAGTGGCGTACCGGTGTGATCATCATGCGGTGGGTCCGTTTGGAGGCGAGGGCAGCGCGTTGGAGGAGCGGGATTCTGGGGCGTCGGTCACGTGGTCCATGCGGCGGCCTCTTTGGCGATGGTGGCGGCGTAGCGGTCGAGTGTGGTCTCGGTGTCGCGTTCGGTGAGGCTGATGGCGAGTGTGTGATCGAGGATCTGGGCGGCGCCGCGGCAGGGTTGGTCGCGGTCGGTGAACATGGGCCGGGTGTCGCAGGGGACGAGCTGAAAGCTGCCGGTGGAGTTCGGCACTCCCTGCTGTGCGAGGTGTTCGGCGAATGCTCGGGGGTTCGGCAGGTCGATGTGAAGTAGCGGGGCGAAGCCGTTCCACTTCTCTCGCGTCGCTGGCGCGAGGGCGATCAGGCCGGGTGCCTGCTCCAGGGCATGCAGCAGGTGGCGGGTTTGTGTGCGGCGCAGTTCGACCAGGCTTGCGAGGCGGCGGAGGTTGGCCAGGGCGATCGCGGCGAGCGGGGGAGCGAGGCGGGAGTTGGTTGCCAGGCGGCTCAGTGGGGCCTCTCCCGGGGGAGCCGGCTGCCAGTGGCTGCGGAAGGCGGTCGCGTGCTCTGCCACGTCGCGGCGGGCGGTGAGCAGGAAGCCGCCCTCGCCGCTCCAAAGGATCTTGCCGTCCTTCATGCTGAAGCATCCGACGGTGCCGACCGTGCCGGCCCGCTGCCCGTCGCGCGTGGTGCCGGCGGCCTGCGCGGCGTCCTCGATGATGGCGAGCCCGTGCTCGGAGGCGAATGCCGCCAGGGTCGCCGGGTCTCCCATCCGACCCCACAGGTGCACCGGGATGATCGCCCGGGTCCGCGAGGTGACCTTGCGGGCCGCGTCGTCGTAGTCCAGGTCCAGGGTGGCTGGGACGCTGTCGACGAACACCGGCGTTGCCCCGAGGGCGTCGAGAGGTGCCACGGTCATGACGACGGTCAGTGCCGGCACCAGGACTTCGTCGCCTGGGCCGATGCCGCAGGCGGACAGCGCGGCGTGCAGGGCCGCGGTGCCGGAGGCGACCGCGACGGCGTGCGGGACGCCGAACGCCTCGGCCAGGTCCCGCTCCAGTTGTCCGGTGGCGGGGCCGCCGCTCGGGTCGGGCATCTGCCCGAGCACGACGGCGAGCTGCTCTGCGAGTAGCTGCGTATCGGGGATCGGAGGGAGCGTCATCGGATGGCCTTCGCGTTCAGCATCTGCGGCATGTCGAGCACGAGCGGCCACATGTTCACGCAGTCCCGGCTGAACAGCGAGCAGTTAGTGCACGCGGGCCGGTCGGCGAAGAGCGTGCGCGCGTCGGCGTCACGGATGCTGCGCCGGTGCTCGGGCGGGGTGGCGGCGATCCGGCGGTCGGAGGGACAGTCCCAGACCGAGCCGTCGGGCTGGATGAAGAACAGGCGGGCACCGCCGAAGCAGTTGGGCACAAGCGCGCCCTCTTGAGTGGAGATGGCGGCGACAAAGCGCCGTGCGTAGGAGGGGTCTGGCAGCGCCAGGCGGCTCGGTTCGTTGTAGAGGCGAGCGAGTTGTTCGGCCACGCCCGGTACGTCTTCACGGCGGTGGGCCAGCTCCGCGAAGAGCTTGTGGTCGGGCGTCAGGGAGATCGGCTGGGGAACGTAGTAGTCCACACCGAGCTGGTTGGCCAGGCGGGCCATGTCGGTGATTTCCTGCGGGCGTTCCCGCATCACCACGGTGTAGATCCCTACCTGCGGCGTGTGCCGGTCGCCCCGGGCGTTCAGCAGGGAGCGGATACCGGACAGAACATCGTCGTAGCCGAAGCGCCCAGAACGGGAGGGGCGTAGCCGATCATTGGTCCGGGCGTCCGCGCTGTCCAGAGAGACCGAAACGCCGTCGACGCCGAGCGCGATGAGCCGCTGGGTCACCGGCGGGCGGGTGAGCGGGATCCCGTTGGTGGCGATCACGACCTGACAGCCTGCCTCTTTGATGAGTTCGATCACCTCCAGCGTGGGAGGCCAGTCCAGCGGTTCGCCGCCGGCGATGACCACCCGCTCGATCGGCGAGCCGGCCAGGGTCCGGGCGAACTCTCTGAGCGCTCGGGGCGGCAGGTCGGTGCGGGACAGGTGCGACAGGACGCCGACCTCGATGGGCGGAGCCTGTTTGTGTTCTTCGATCGTGCCGAAATAGCAGTGGGGACAGGCGAAGGCGCAGGGCGAGCGCAGGCCCCAGAGCAGGGTCGTATCACGCGGCACGGTTGGCCTCCCGCTGCTTCATGAGGTCCTGCACGACCGTGCCCACCGCTTCGGCGACTGCCCGAGCGGACTGTCCGGCGGTGTCGATCACGGTGTAGCGGCCGGGCTCGGCGGCGGCCAGCCCGGCGTAGAGGGCGTCGGCTTGCTCGATCACACGTCGATCCCGTGGTGTCAGCGTCCGCTCAATCCGGTCGGCGAAGCGCCGCATGCACACCTCCCGGTCACCAGTCAGTAGGACCGTGGCGTCGGGCTGGGGCCGCCACCGCGACATGGTCGAGAGCACGTGCCGTGCGACGTGCGCGGGATCGGCTTCCGGTACGTGCTCGCAGAGGATCGCGGCCTGGTAGACGGCGACGGTGTCGACGCCGCGGTCCTCGATGACCACCGTGGGCGTAATCGGGTAGAAGACGGCGAGGCGTTCGACTTCGCGGATCTTCAGCGCGAGCAGGGCCAACGTCTCCGCGACTGGATGTCCGGTGCGCAGACAAACGTCGTTTTCCGCGGACAGGGCGGAGATCACGTCTCCAGTCAGGGTGTTGCCGGGCTGGTCGGTGAGTTCGTCCAGCAGCAGACACCGCTGGCCGAGATGGGCGGCGAGCGCACGAGCCGTGCTGGTCTTGCCGACGCCGTTGATGCCCTCGATGGTCACCCACAGCGGCCGGCGGGGGGCGAGCCCACGGCGGGGCGCGGGGACAACTGCGGTATTCATGCGGGCCTCCGGCAGACGTACAGCAGCTCGGTCGCCCTCGTCGGTACGGACACCGTCGAGACCGTGTCCAGCAGCGCCGTGGGGATGCGCACGGCCAGGTCGCGGTACCAGTCGGCCGCACCTTGCCCGAACCGTTCGGTTAGCTCGCCGGCCACGACGTCCGGTTCGGGCGGCAGCAGGCCCATCACGTCCTCAATGACCAGGCCCGCCTCACCGACGACCTGCTCCACCTCCTCTCGCGACCACTCGTAGACGTGGACGCGATACTGCAGAGGCCGAGGCGGCGGGCCGAACGCCTGCGGTGTGGACAGGAACAGTAGCCCGCCAGGCGCGAGCGCCTGTGCAGTGCTGTGCAGGCTGCGCGCAGCGAGCTCGAAGGGCAGATGCTCCAGCGCCGAGGTGTACAGCGCCACGTCGAACGCGGGCAACTCCGGCCAGAGCTCGGCCACATCGCATTCGACGAGTTCCACTGGGAAGAGCTCTCCGTATGTCTCGCGCAAGTACGCGATCCGTTCCCGGGCTTCGTTCAGGTTGGCGGGGCTGATGTCCAGTCCGACGTACCGGTCGATCTGTGGCGCGTAGCGGTGCAGCAGCGGCAGAGCCAGCCCGCGGCCGCAGCACACGTCCAGCACCTTCGCGCTGGGCGGGCACCGTTCGGCGACGATGAGGTGCTGCATCAGGTTCATCAGCCCCGAGGCCTTGGCCTCTCCGCGATGCAGTGCCGCGTAGAAGTCGTCCATCTGGTTGGTGCTGTACGGGCCGATCATGGGAGTCCCGGGCCGGGTGCGGAACTGCTCGGGAAGCTGATCAGTGCTCGTGCTCATCGTTGCTCTCCCAGGGGAAGATCACCCACCCGTGGGTGATCGTGCCGATGTAGGTGACGGCGGCCTCAGCCGGGAGGCGGCCGGTCCAGTTGTCCTCGTTCATCACGCACACCGCGCTCCGAACCCGGCTGGCGCCTGCGTCGGTGACCAGTTGTGCTGTTGCGGTGAGGGTGTGCCCGGTGCCTGCGACGTCGTCCACGATCAGGACGTCCAGGCCGGTGAGGTCGCCGAGCGAGGCTGGGTTGACGGTCACGGGCTTTGGGGTCTTCGTGGCGTTGGTGCTGTTGTCCGTGGTGTGGGTCACCTCCACCGCCCGGACATCCCGCAGCCCGAGCCGGTGGGAGAGGCAGACAGCCGGAACGGCGCCACCGCGCAGGACCGCTACCAGGGTCTGGGGGATGCCGTCCACCCTGACCGCCTCGGAGATCCAGCGGACCAGCTCTTCCATGCGAGGCCACAGCAGGTGCGTGATGCCGGAAGGCACCACCGCCGAGGGCCTGATCGCCATCATGGCGCCCCTCGTCGGCCGGCGAGGGTGAGGAACTGCTGGGAGAGCAGCGGATCGGTCCTGAACCGGCCGCCGGCCTGCACAGTGGACGTACGGGCCGTCTCCATCCGGACACCACGCATGCTCATGCACAGGTGCACGCCGTGCACCGCGACGGCCACGTCCTCGCTGCCGATGGCTGCGACTACGGCATCGGCGAGCTGGCGGGTGAAGCGCTCCTGCATCTGGAGCCGCCCGGCGTAACGCTGCGCGATCCGGCCGAACTTCGACAGCCCCAGGACAGTGCCGTCAGCGAGATAGCCGACGTGCGTGTCCAGCTTCATCGGCAGCATGTGGTGCTCACACAGGGACCACACGCTCAGCCCTCCGACCACGACCAGCTGGTCGCTGGCGAGGGTCTCGGTGAAGCACGTCGCCATTGCAGAAGGGTCAGGCGACAGGAAGTCGCGCCACCAGGCCGCGACGCGCGAGGGCGTGTCCAGCAGGCCCGCGCGGCTGGGGTCCTCTCCCAGAGCGATGAGCAGCTCGCGGACCAGCATGATCACGTAGGGCGTGTCTATCGTCGGGCCCGGTACGTCATCGGTCGGCTGTGAGACGGCTCGGCCGGGATGCGCCGTATCAGAAGGCCGCACGGCGTCCGTGGTCATGGTCTTTCCTCGCTTCCAAAGGCTGGGCCAGGAGATACGGAGCGGTGGCTGTCACCGGCCACGTTCGTCACCCCAGAGCAGGACGTGCAGGCGAAGTGATAGCGACCAGCCACGGGAGATGACCGCCTCGGCGAGCAACTGGGCGTGGCCCAGTACGCGCTCGGTGGTGACGCCTTCAGGCATCACCCACACCTGCTTCATTGCGAAGCGCTCGGCGAGCTCGGCGATCTCGTCCAGGTCGGCCATGTCTCGGGCGACGAATTTGAACACGGCCTGCCCGGCAGCCGACAGCGTCTCCAGGACGGCGGCCTTGATGCGCAGGTTGGCTGGAAGGCCGGAGTTGGCCAGCTTGGGAGAGACGTTGAAGCGCAGCCCGTCCATCAGCAGAGCCGGATCGGGGGCAACGGTGCCGTTGGTTTCGATCTCCATGCGGCGGCCGGCCTGCAGCAGCGGCTCGGCCAGCGCAGCCAGGTGGCGCTGTTGCAGGAGGGGTTCTCCACCAGTGACAACGATCAGCGTCACCGGGTGGTCCAGTGCCCACGAGACCAGATTGGTGACCAAGACGCGCTCGCTCTGCTGCCGTAGGTCGAAGCGTGCGGTGTCCCACGTGTACGGTGTGTCGCACCAGGTGCATGACAGGTTGCAGCGGGACAGGCGGATGAACAGCGCGGGCTGACCGATGCTGGGCCCCTCGCCTTGCAGCGTCGGGCCGAAGTGCTCGGCGATCAGGAGCGCCGGAGCGTGAGACGGGGCAGACTTCGTTGCGGCGATCACCTGGCGTTCCCGACCGTGCAACGCGCCCACGTTTTGGGGGTCTCGCTCACGGTGACGGCGACCAGTCGCCCTGCGATGACCGGTTGCACGTTGTCGAGGAACCACCTGACCAGGTGGAGGGCCAACCGCTCCGAGGTCGGCTCGACGTCGAGCACCTCGTTCAGGTCGCGATGGTCGAAGTGCTCAGCGAGGTAGGCGCTGAACGGCAACAGGTCGCCGAAGTCGGTGACGAATCCCGGGCCAGCGAGCTCGTCGGCGGTGAGCTCGACGGTTACCCGGTAGCTGTGACCGTGCAGGCGGGCGCATTTGTGCCCGTCAGGTAGCCCGTTCAAGCGGTGAGACGCCTCGAAGGTGAAGGTCTTGCCGATGGTCAGGCCGACGCCGTCTGGGCCTCGCGGATCATGGTGCGGTCCAACGTGGGTGAGGGAGGGGCGGGGCGTTGTCATCGTGGTCTCTCCGTTCTGCTGCTGGCCGTCACGACGGATAGCGACGTGAGGCGGCTCGTGCGGCGGGGCGGCTTGTGGCCGCGGGGACGTGGTGCTTGTGGGCGGCGCAGGACGGGCCCGCGCATTGAGGGAGGGACGATAAGCGGGCGAACCGGCGCAGAATGGGCAGGATGGGAGCGGTCCACCACAATGCGGCGGCGGCGAGGATCATCAGGGGTGGGCCGGCCGGGCCGTAGGTGTCGCGATACTCGCGTTCCCTGTGCCAGTACGCCCGCTGTCGCGCGCGGCAGCCCCGGCACATCCGCGAAGGGTCGCCCTCGGCGAGCAGGGCCCGGGAAACCAGGGTCGGGCGGATGCCCAGCAAGGTCAGGGGTCCCCACACCAGGCCGATCCACTGAATGACGGTCACGACGCCACCCGGCGCTTCCGCTTGTCGTGGCGGTAGTGGACGTGGCAGCCCACCAGGTGGTTCCAGACGAGGAGGGCTTTGAGGTGCGGACCTCTGCCGGTCTCCAGGCGGTTCCCTTCTCTGCTCCACCGCGTCACAACGCCCTCGCGGCCTTCGTGGAGCAGCGTGTATGCGCCGCAGCACGAGGACTCTTGCACCCACACGAAGACATCCGATCTGGGAATGTACGGTTCCCACTTGAGTTGCACGTAGATCACATCCGGGTGACGTGGCGGCCAGACACGGAGACCGGGTGAGGTTCGGCCAACCGCCGCGCCTGCTAACGGGCCCCGTGATCAGAGGGGGTCGAACCGTCTGCCCCAGGGCGTTCCGAGGACCGGTGTCAGAGGACCGTGCCGAGCTTGCGCCAGTCGTCTCCGGGCCTTCGAATGTCGCCCGGGTGCTCTAGGTCACGCACCGCGTAGTCGTCGCCGTCCCCGATCATGGCGTACTCCAGGCCCGTGCCTTTGACCAGCTCGAACCTGTCGTCGTCCACGTCGATGTCGTGCAGGTCCACCCTGGCCGGCGACTGAGCCCTTCCGCCGAGCCTTCTCTGGCCGATGACCGCACCCAGCCTGCGGAAGTCGTCGCCGGCCCTGCGGATCTCGACGGCCGGGAGGTTCTTGTCGCGGACGGCGTAGTCGTCGCCGTCCGCGATCACCGCGTGCTCCAGACCCGTGCCTTCGAGCTGCGCGAACGTGGCTTCTTCCACGTCCATCGCGTACAGGTCGGGCTCGAACAGTCTCTGTGTGCTGACCATGGGGTCTCCCTCGGGTTGTTGCTTCGTTGTTGCCGGGCGCCGGCCCCGGCCTGGATCCCCGACCCGCCGAAGCCGCACGCGACGACGGGCCGGGGAGGCTTCATGGGTGACGGCCGGTCATGTCGTGAATGATCGCCATCTGGTTGCTCAACTCCGCCATGAGTGCAACAGGGTTCCCGCGCTCCAACCGTGGCCGCAGCCCGGCGGCCAACATCTCCACCGAGAGCTGCCAAGACGGCACGGCCCGCCAGATCCAACCGGTTGAGAAGACTTCGTAGAAGATCGTCCACTGCGGGTAGGTGAGGCGGAGTACCGCGAGCTGACGGTCACGCATGTCCAGCTCAAGCCATGCCTCGATCACGGTCGAGGCCATCTCACGCTCCGCCGGCGAACAGAAACGGACCGCCCGGCTTGCGTTGGGCGCGTATGACCGGCCGCGAGCTCAGGTAGGCAGCAGAGCTCGCGTGGCTGAACCGCGCGTGCCTACCCTTCCCCACAGCGCTGGGCGAGAGGACGAGCCTCGCCGTGGCGCGCAGACCACCGCAGGCTGGGCTGCATCGAGAGCGGCTTCGACTGTCCCAAGCCGTCAAAGAGGAAGAAGTTTCTGTGTCCGGGTGCACAGATTCATCACAACGCTGAGTAACAGAGCGCGAACAGGTGGCGTTGGGGGACACTAGGGGACGCGAGCGTGTCACCTTCCCTGATGAGGTGCGACGGCATGACCGACGAGACTGGCCTGCCAGCCTGGGCCGAACGCATCCGACACGAGCGCCGGCAACGCGGCTGGTCTCAGAAGCAAGTGGCCGTCCACCTGTTCAAAGCCGCCGGTGACGAGATGGCTTTGGCGGAATTCGCGTCGGTCCTGCGGAGGGTTAAACGGCACGAAGCGGGCAAGGGTCGTCCTCGTGATCCGTATCCCCTTCTGTACTGCCGCGCATTCAAGATCCCAGAGGCTAAGCTGTTTGAGCGTCCGGCGTTGCCGGAGGTCACGACCGATGAGAGCGCCGACGACGACGCGAACTCGGTCTCCTCGCCCTCCCTCCCTTGGCTCTGGGAAGCAGGACCGACAGTCGATGCCATCTACGACATCACCAAGAGCGACCTCATGCTGAACCGTCGCGAAGCGGTCAAGGCGCTGGCTATCACGGCCGGGCTCCCGCTCGTCGATCCGGTACAGCGCTGGCTCGCGCACCCGCCCCCCGCGCCCTCCCCGTCCGACTACAGCGGACGGATCGGATTGGACGAGGTCGCCCAGTTGGAGCAGGCGGCGAACGTCTTCCGCACATGGGACGACCAGCACGGCGGCGGGCTCGCCCGTAAGGCCGTGATCGGGCAGCTCAACGAGGTGGCCGACCTGCTGCGCGACAGCCACCCCCACGAGGTGAGCGTGCGCCTGTTCCACGTGATGGCGCAGCTTTCGAAGATCGCCGCCACCATGTCATGGGACTGCGGCATGCAGACCGCGGCGCAGAAGTACTACGTCATGTCTCTGCAGGCGTCCACGCCCGGCCAGGACAAGCCGTTCGGCGCGAGCGTCCTGGCGTCCATGGCCCGGCAACTGCTGTACCTCGACCAACCGCAGGACGCGCTAGAGCTGATCCGGCTCGCCCTGGACGGAGTCAGGTCCACGGCCACACCTCGACTCCGCGCAATGCTGCACACCCGAGAGGCGTGGTCGTACGCCAAGATGGGCCGACCCGAGTCCTTCAAACGCGCCACGGGCAACGCCGAGGAAGCATTCAGCGAGATCGGTTCCCGCGACCCCGACCCGGACTGGATCGCGTACTTCGACGCCGCCGAGCTGGCCGGGGTGACCGGCGGCCGATACCTGGAGCTGGCCCACCACGACAACCGGTTCGCAGGCGACGCCCTCGACCACATCCGACAAGCGGTGGCGCTCCGGCAACGTTCCAGCATGCGCAGCCTCGCGCTCGATCAGGTCGGGCTCGCCTACGCCCACCTCATCAGCGGCGACCTCGACGAGGCCGTGACCGTGGGCAACGCCGCAGCCGACACCGCCGGGCAAGTCCAATCCGACAGAGTCAGAGTGCAGCTCCGCGAGTTCTATCTTGAGATCGAGACCCGGAAAGATCCCATCGTGGCTCCCCTTCAGCAGCACATCCGCGAGACGCTGGCACGCTAGAAACCGGCGCTCAGGAAGGACTCGATGATGCGTATCGGCGTGACCGGCCACATGAACCTGACCCCGGCGACGGCCCGCCTCGTCTCCGACGCGCTCCGCGCGCACCTTGCCTCGTTCACCGGAGAACTTGTGGGCGTGTCCTGCATCGCTCGTGGGGCGGACAGCCTGTTCGCTGACGCGGTGCTCGCGGCCGGCGGATCGCTGGAGGTGGTGCTGCCATCGCGGGACTACCGGCAGACCAAGGTGAAACCGGATCACGCCGAACAGTTCGACCAGCTCATGCAGGCGGCGAAGACCGTGCGTCTCATGGACTTCGACCACGCCAACCGACAGGCGTACGAGGCCGCCAACGAGGCCGTACTGTCATCGGTCGATGAGCTGGTGGCCGTCTGGGACGGACAGCCCGGTACCGGCACGGGCGGAACGGCCGAGGTCGTCGCCGAGGCGCGCAAACGTGGCCTCTCCGTAACCGTCATCTGGCCCGAGGGAGCCACGAGAGAGTAGGCGCCATGGGATCAAGCTTGAGATTTACGCCCGACCAGCCGCCGTATTAGACCTCAGCACCGACACCGCTGCCCGCCGCTACCGCGCGACGGCACCTCCCGCTACTGGAGAAGGTGCTGGCCTACCTCATCTCTCTGTCGCGACCGGGTCCACATCGACGGCCAGGAGGCGCCAGGCCAGACCCACCGATGAGGGATGGACGGCGGGGCACGGTAACAACGACGTCGCGTACGACGTCGCGGCCCCTTGGCCGTGCTGTCCCTCGCCGCCCGGCACAGCGTCCAGGTGCCGGAACAGTACGACGCTATCGCAGTGTTCACATGCTGGTTGGACGCCTTCGGCTGCCTCTACTGGAGCACCCACGATCAGCTGTCCGAGGCCGAGCCACTTGTGGCGTTGATTGCGCGTCCCTCCTGGTGCGACGGAGAGCCCAGCATCGCCAACGCCCCAGCAGTTGGCCGCAATCGCCCTGAGTAACCTAGCCGGTCGGCTCGCGGCAGAAGACACCTGTCGTGCGCGTGCTTGCCGACTCGGCTTGTCTCGGCCGGATCACCGACGCCTTGCTGTGCCATGGCTGGGCCGGTCTGCTGACCATCTCACCCCGCGACAGCACCACTCCGGACCGGTTCATCCCCTCGGTTTCGGCGCGCGAGATCACGTTGGTCATGGCTTTCAGGGCGCCACCCGCGCGGATAGCAGCGACATAGAGCGAGGGGCTATTCCTTGTGGGTCAGTTGTTGTCTCAGGAGATCGTGACGGAAGTAGTACAGGTCGCCAACTTGTCTGAGCACGCCGCGCTGGTAGCCATCATCGAGGAACGTGGCCACCCGCCAGGGCAGTTGGCCGGATGCGGCGAGCATGGCGCGGGCCAGGAGCAGGCGGAGGCGAAAGGCGGACAAGACGGACACGGCGAGGATGGTCACGAGGGCGGCCAGGGTGAGCGTTTCCGGGGATACGGACGGCCGGGTGACGGCCGTGTGTACGACGGCCATGTCAAGCAGCCCTACCTGCAAGGCGATCAGGCCGCGGGAGAGCGTCACTTGGAGCCAAAGCGCGGCCCCGAGCGCAATGACTACCCCCTGATCGGCTCTCAGGTCAGCGCCCATCGTGAAAAGACCGAAAACGAAGACGAAGAAGGCCGACGTCGCGATCCACGACATTACTTGGCTCGTGGGGGGCGGTTCTCGACGGTCTTGAGCGAAAACGTAGACGAAGGTGGCTATGGCCATGGCCGTTCCGAGGAGGGCGCCCCAAGCGGGACCCGCTGCTACATCGAAGGCCGTGCCAGCGCATAGCCCTGACAGCAGACCAAGGATCACGCCGTAGACCCAGGGTGGGACGACGTCGATCAGCTCCAGCGAGGAGATGCCCCGCCGACCAAAGTGTCGGGCCAGGAAGGATAACCAGTGATGCGCGGCGTCCGGGCGCCAGGCGAGGTTGGGCTGCTCGTACGCGCTGGAGCGGCCGGAGCGACTTGGGTAGCCGGATGGGTTGCGCCCGTGATGGCTGGCCGAGCCTGAGTAGAGGGCCGGCACAAGTTCATTGAGGAGATGGGCCTCAAGATCGCGTCTGATTGTGAAGGTGAGTAAGTGGTCGGGGTTCGCCGCCCGTTCGGCGTAGGCCACGCGGGCTAGGGAGAGGGCCAGCGGAGTCGATAAGCCGTGGGCGAGTTCGCCGTCCGGGTTAGCGGTCAGTTCGGCGAACACGTTGGACCATTCAGGCAGCCGTGCGGGTTTCGTGGTGATGGTCAGGTAGTCACGGATGGCGGCGGCGTCGAGCGGCTTGATCTCGATGGCGGCCGCCGCCGTGAGGACGTCCGCCTGCTGGGAGCCAATGGTGGCTAGGTATTCCGCGGTACGGCTGGTAAGGACAAGGGGATACCTGGCGCTGAAGGCGGCGTTGATCTGGATGAGGGCCTGCTCCCGTTCGGAGGCGGGCATCTCGTCAAGGCCATCCAAGATGAGCAGGAGCCGGTCCAGAGACAGCGGCTCGGCGAGGTCGTAGCCGTAGTCCTCCACCAGACGGGCGTAGATCCAACCAATGATGAGCTGGTTAGAGGGAGTCCACGTCGAGAGCCGCAAGATGACGGGGACGGGGCCGGCTTGCTCGCGGGCGGACAGGCAGGCTAGGGCGAAGCGCATCACCAGCGAAGTTTTGCCGGCGCCGGGTTCACCGAGCACGACCAAGCGTGTCCGGGGCAGTTTGGTGTGAATGGTGTGATAAAGGTCGTCCAGGCTGCCGTCGAGGTCGATGGGTAGGTCATTGTCGCCAATGACCCGCCAGTGGTCGCTGACCGGCGGGCCGATCGTCCGCCAGGAGACGGGCAGAGGCTCCGGATCCAAGAGGCGCTGCCGCAGTTCCTCCGACTTCCATACCTGCTCCACTTTGACGGCCAGTCGCTCGGCATGCGCCGCTACAGCGTCCGCCCCTAGCTCGGCTACGTCCAGCGTACCGAGGTCGCCTCTGCGCTTGGCTCGCTGTCGTAACCAGCCGATCATCGCCGCTGAGGCGACCAGGGCGGTGACGACGAAGCTAAAAATGCTGGCCCACTGGTCGGCGTACTCGCGGCCCTGAGAGACGAAGAGCACGACCACGGCGATGGCTATGAATGGCACGAGGATGGACGTGGCGACCAAGGCCCACCAGTACCACCCACGAAAGTCCGAGTTTGAGCGCGCCACGCCAGCTGACACTACTAGTAGAGGCGCGAGAAGCGGTTTGTGATGCAGACCCGGCTGCATCGCGCTGGTCATAACGCAAGCCTCTAGTTAACCGGGACGGCGGTGCCCTGAGTCGGCGTTCGAGGGCGGCCACGACCTGCTCGGGTACGGCGGCCGTGGCCAGCCGGCATCGCTGCGGTGATGCCCGTCAAGCGCATCGCTCCGCGCCGGGGGGCGCACGGCGTGAGCGCCGCGCATACTCAATGCGTTCGAGCTCAGGATCGCTCTCGCCGTTCCAGGCAGGATGGTGGGAGCAGGCCAAGCGGATGAGTTAGCGAACTCCTGCACGTGGCCCGGCTACTGAGCCGACGTGCATGATTGGGTTGAGAGGTTGTCATGGTCGAGTAGGTGAGAGCGGCGATCTCCGTGGAGACCTTCGAGATCCTGAGGTCATCGACAAGGTCGACGTGCGTCGGATGAGCATGCAGAGCAGGTTGGCATTGCAGGGCGGCGCTTCGACGCTAAGGAAAGTAAGTGCCGCGCGACCGTGTGTAGGCTCGATCTGCTGTTTAGGCTTGTTCCCTGGTACAAACCGCGGCAGGAACCTCCTCCCTCGAACGCTGCCACCCGTCGTACTTCATGAGCTGCTTGTAAGCACACCCCATCAGCCGTCAAGCGCCAGTCAGAAGCGCCTACCTGGCTCGAGTCCGGTAAAGCGGGCAAGCTCAGTTCAAGCTCCAGAGCGCTGACCTGCGGCAGGAAAGCATCTCCAATGTTTGACACCTGAAGCACACCAGTCATGAAAATTCGTCGACTTCAGGAACAGTCGCATCTTTCCTGTCAACATTGGGCATACGCTCGCGCATGCATACCCGTGAAGATGGCCTTTTCTGGATAGCCGAAATTCCTAATATGGTCATAAAATTGAAACAACTCCAGACCTACCCATGATTGTCACCTGGGTGATAAACACGTTGTTCCCTGATCCGTGAGAAGTTCAGCAAGACCCACGGGACGCAGGCGATCCAACGATGGAAGTGGATGAGTGCCCAAGTGCTCAACGAGGCTGATCTGTTTACGCAGGACGCGTCGGTGCCGGCGGTAGGCCAGCTGGTCACGGTACGTAACCGCAACTGGGTGGCGACGGCAGTGGAGCGTTCCTCGATCGCGACCGAGCAGCCGGGCAGTCCGCTACTGGCCGAAGCGCAGCACCTGGTGTCGCTGGTTTCCGTGGACGGTGACGCCGGTGACGAGGAACTGCGTGTTCTGTGGGAGCTTGAGCCCGGCGCGACGGCACGAGAGCAACACGCCCTGCCTTCTCCTCTGCGGGGGTTCGACGAGCCCGCGAAGTTGGACGCGTTCCTGGACGCGGTGCGCTGGGGCTCGGTGGCGACGGCAGACAAGACGCTTTTGCAGGCTCCGTTCCGCTCCGGGGTCAAGCCGGAGGACTACCAACTTGACCCGGTGGTGCGGGCGTTGCAGATGCCTCGTACGAACCTGCTGATCGCCGACGACGTCGGTTTTGGCAAGACCATCGAGGCGGGGCTGGTGATGCAGGAGCTGATGCTGCGCCACCGGGCGCGCACGATGCTCATCGTCTGCCCGGCCTCGCTCACGCTGCAGTGGCGCGACGAGATGCGCGACAAGTTCGGCCTCGCCTTCAAGATCGTGGATGCGGAGCTCCTAAGGGACCTTCGGAGAGCGCGTGGTGTGTACGCGAACCCGTGGACGCACTACCCGCGGCTGATCGTCTCGATCGACTGGCTCAAGCGGGACCGGCCCCTGGCGATGCTGCGTTCGATCCTGCCACCGGTGCCGCAGTATCCGCGGACCTTCGACCTCCTGGTGATCGACGAGGTACATACCTGTGCTCCCTCGGGCACGGGGAAATACGCGGTGGATTCGCAGCGCACGGTCGCGATCAAGACGCTCGCCCCGCACACCGAGCACCGGCTGTTCCTCTCGGCAACCCCGCACAACGGTTACCTGGAGTCCTTCACCGCGCTGCTGGCGCTGCTGGACAACCACCGTTTCGCCCGCACCTTGGTGCCCTCGGAGGAGGCCAAGGCCCAGGTGATGGTGCGGCGGCTAAAGCGGGACTTGCCGCCGCGCTGGGACGGCACCCCGCGCTTTCCGGAAAGGGATCTGGACCATCCCCTGGAGGTCGTCTACGACGCCGCCACCTGCGATGCCTACGCCAAGCTCAACGAGTACGCGCAGTCACGCCGGGAGACAATCTCCGGGCAGCAGTTTCTGGCTGAGATCGCACCGAGCCGAGCCACGGACTTCGTCATCACACTGCTCAAGCGGCGCTTCCTGTCCAGCCCGATGGCGTTCGCCAACACCGTAGAGGCCCATCTGAAGTCGATGGCCGCGCGGGAGCGGAAGGACAACGACGATCGAGTTGACGACCGCCGCGCGGATTCGGTCGTGGAGAAGATCCTCGCCACGATGGTCGAGCGATTAGACGAGACTGCCGAAGACGACGAGGCCTTTGGGGACGCGGAGGGCCAGGCTCTGACCACCGTCCGCCGATTAGTCCCGCCGCTCTCTCTGTCCGAGCGGAAGCTCCTGGAGGGGTTGCGCGACTGGGGGCGGAACAGCTCGGGCCGAGACGACGGCAAATTCACCGCGTTCTTCGACTGGTTACGAGCGATCGTGCAGACCGGAGGCACAGGCGGGGCGAAAGACGACTGGAACGGTGAACGCGTCATCGTGTTCACCGAGTACCGCGACACCCAGCGTTGGCTGCTCGACCTGCTTATCGGCGCAGGGGTTCCGGCCAAGGCAATCGGGCAGTTATACGGCGGCCAGGACCGTGACGAGCGTGAGCGCGTCAAGAACGTCTTCCAGGACTCTCTGGATCTGCACCCCATGCGGATTCTGCTCGCCACTGACTCTGCGAGCGAAGGCATCAACCTGCAGAATCATTGCCACCGGGTGCTCCATTGGGAAATCCCGTGGAATCCGAACCGGCTCGAACAGCGTAACGGCCGCGTGGACCGGCATGGACAGAGCGCCCCAAAGGTCGAGATTGTGCACTTCGTGCCCAGCGGCTGGGACCGAAGTCAAGAAGAGGATACCGGGTTCGCTGAGGGCACCCTGGAGGACGCGATGGCGTTCCTCGGTGTCGCAGTGCGGAAGGTCGACCAGATCCGGACCGACCTCGGCAGCGTCGGCGAAGTGATCGCCAGCCAGGTGACGCAGAAGATGCTCGGCAAGCGCTCCAGCTGGCAGAGCAGCGACAAGGAGATGAAGCAGCGCGCTGGCAAGGCCGTGCTGAAGATCGAGCGTAATCTGGCGCACGACCTGCAGCAGGCGCAGGAACAGCTCACCCAGACCCGGACCGAGCTGAACCTGAACCCGAAGACGATCGAGCAGGTGGTACGCACCGCGCTGCGCCTGGCCCACAACAAGGACCTCGTCGAGGTCCCATCGCCCAAGGGCGTCAACGCGCGCTGCTTCAAGCTCCCTGACTTGAAGGAGGGGTGGGCGCAGGCCCGCAACGACGGCCTGCGGCACCCGGTCAGCGGCAAGGAACGCCCTGTCACTTTCGACCAGGATTACGCCGGACGCAACGATGTCGTGCTGCTGCATCTGAATCACCGCCTGGTGGACCTGTGCCTGAGGCTGCTCCGCGCCGAGCTGTGGTCTCAGGGGGAGCACGGAGCGCACTTGACCCGGGTTACCGCCCGAGTCGTGCCCGGTGACCTCCTGCGTACCCCGGCGGTGATTGCGCATGGCCGTGTGGTACTCACCGGGAACCGCGGCGTGCGCCTGCACGAGCAGATCGCCCTGGCCGGTGGCGCGCTCGAGCAGGGCAAGTTGGTCGTGGAGAAGAACCCCGAGGTTCTGGAGCGCTGGCTGGCCGCGGCATCGCAGGACGCGCCGCCGCCGGAGCTCCTGGACCGGCTGACCGGGCTGTGGCCCGCGCTGGAGGCCCCGCTTGGCAGAGCCCTCGCGGCCGAATCCAAAAAGATCGCGACCAAGCAGAGCAAGGTTCTGGAGAAACGCTGCGAGGAAGATGTCAAGGCGATGCGGGCGGTCCTGGCCGAGCTGGAACGCAACATCCGTGAAGCCCTGAAAACGGACCCGCTCTGGCGTCAAGACACCCTGTTCACCATCGACGCCGAACGCGATCAGCTCAAGAAGGACCACGACGAACTCACCGAACGCCTCGCCGCAATCCCCGGGCAGATCGAGTCCGAGGCTACTGCCCTGCGCCACCGCTACGCCGACCCAGTTGCCCGCAGATTCCCCGTCGCAGTCACCTTCCTCGTTCCCGCCTCCGTGACCGTGGGCGCCACTACCTCACCTCAGGCAGGCCGCTGATGTCAGCACCCACGGCAGCAAAGCGTCCGCGCTTGCCGACGTCCACCCAACAGACGCCGATCGAACAGCACGCCGAGTGGCTCAACCTCCTGCGCCCTGACGGCCCGTTCCTCTCCGCAAAGATTCTCGCCGAGGCGTTCCCACAGGGCTTGGGCGTTGTCGAAACCGAGCTGCGCGCCCGGATCCGCCAGGCGTGGGCCGAGCTCCAGGCCGATCCCGCCACGCTCTGCTCCGCCTGGCAACATCTGGTGATGAAGGAACTGCTTGGCTATCAAGGGCAGGCCCTGCAGAACGGCTCGATGCTGCCGCGTGAGCTGGTCACCGGTGCCGGCACCGGCCCCGACGCGCTGCTGATGGGGCCGGCAGACCCTACCAGCGGGCTACCAGGCGCGGCCGAACGCGCCTTGATCTACCGCCGTCCCTGGGACGAGCCGCTCACTCGCGCGGTCAAAGGGCTGCCGTCGCTGGCCGAGCAGGCCGCTGAGTTATGCCGCCGCCGGGCTGTCCCCGTTGCGCTGCTCACTAACGGCCGGCGGTGGGTTCTCGTCCACGCCCGGCCCGCCGCGCCGACCTCCGTCGCGGTATTTGACGCCGACAACTGGTCCGAAGAACCGCTGCTGCTGCGTGCCTTCGTCTCGCTCCTCGGCGTCCGCTGCGCCGCCATCGCACCTAAGGGCCGTGACGGTAACAACACCGGCTCCCTCGCCGCCCTGTTCACCCGCACCGCCGACGACACCACCACCGTCACCAAGACCCTCGGCAAGCAGGTCCGCGAAGCCGTCGAACTCCTCGTTGCGGAACTCTCCCGCCTCGACCGCGAAGCCGGCGGCACCCTGCTGGCGGGCATCCCTCCACGCACCGTCTACCGCGCCGCCCTGACCGTCATGATGCGCATCGTGTTCCTCCTGTACGCGGAGGAACAGAACCTGCTGCCCTCGGGCGACGAGCTGTACGCCGACTCATACTCGGTCACGAAGCTCCACGACCGCCTTGACCAGGACGACGCGGCCATCGCCGACCGCTGGCAGGCCGCCTGGCCCACGCTGCTGGCCACCTTCCGAGCCATCCACGGGGGTGCCCGCCACCCGGACATGTGGATCCCCGCGTACGGCGGATCGCTGTTCAACCCGTCCCGGTTCTCCTGGCTGGAACGGGCGAAGGTCACCGACCGGGTCGTCTTCGCCATGCTCGACGCGCTGGTCAGGCTCAAGCGCGTCTCGCCGGCGGGCAAGGTCACCTCGACGGAGCGTCTGTCCTACAAGGGTCTCGACGTCGAGCAGATTGGCCACGTATACGAAGGCCTTCTAGAACACTCCGCGGTCCGGTACGAAGAAACCCACCTCGGGCTCAAAGGCAAGACGCGGTCCGATGCCAAACTCTCCGATCTGGAGACCTGGCACGCCACCGGTCGCCTCGCCAACGAGGTCACGAAGCTCGCCGGGCTGACAGCGAAGCAGTTCGCCAGCCATCTCGCGACCGAACCTATCAGCGCGGACGTTGGCAAACTCGACGCGGCTTGTGACAACGACTCCGCCCTCGCGGCCCGCGTCCGCCGATTCTTCGGCCTGCTCCGTCCCGATCTTCGTGACGAGCCGATCGTCCACCCTGCAGGGACGGTCACCGTCGCCCAGGTCGGTGACCGACGCGATCAGGGTACGCACTACACGCCGCGCGTCCTCGCTGAAGAGGTCGTCCTGCACACCCTCGACCCGCTGTGCTTCTCACCCGGGTCCTCAGACGGCATCCAGAGGCCGGCCGATGGGACTCAGCCGCCCGAGTGGCAGGTGCGGTCGGCTTCGGAACTCCTGGCTCTCAAGGTCCTCGATCCCGCGATGGGCTCGGGTGCGTTCCTGGTCTCGGCGTGCCGGTACCTGTCCGAACGCGTCGTTGAGGCCTGGGAGCGCGACGGATTGCCAGATCCAGCCATCTCACGCCTCGGCGAACAGCGCGACGATCGTGACGCGCTGCTTCTCGAAGCCCGCCGTGTGGTCGCCGACCGCTGCCTCTACGGCGTCGACATCGACGAGATGGCTGTGGAACTTGCCAAACTCTCGCTCTGGCTCGTCACTCTCGCCAAGGGCCGTCCCTTCAACTTCGTCGATCACGCGCTGCGCTGCGGCGACTCACTCATCGGTTGCCTTACCACCGATCAGATTGAGGCATTCCACCTCGTGCCCAGCGAGGGTAACCGGATCAACGCGCGCCTGACCGGGGAAATCGACAAGTTTACTGGCCGCCTGCTATCCGAGGCAGCAGAACTCCGCCGTGAGATCGAGGGACATCCGGTCTTAGACATCCGCGATTCACGGACCAAGGAAGCAAAGCTTGCAAAAGCCGAAGCGTTAACCGAAAAGCTACGACTCGCTGCGGACGTGGTAGTCGCCGCAAAATTGTCTACTGCGACGACAAAGTCCAACGATGCCTACAATGACCGTCTGAGCTCAATTTCCGACCTTGTCGAGCGTGCGCTCCTCGGAGATAACGCTGCAGAGGTCGAAGCCCGCACCATCGCCGACAACTGGCTCCTCGGCCCCCGCGGCGGACCGCGTACCGTACCGCTGCGCCCGCTGCATTGGCCGCTGGAGTTCCCCGAGATTGTGGCAGATCCGATCCGTGGCGAGCATCGATTTGATGCCGTGGTAGGGAATCCGCCGTTCATCGGTGGCACTGAGATCAGCGGACGCATCGGCACGGACAACCTCAGCTACATCGGGCAAGTCGTTTCAAGTGGCTACACCTCTGGCGGACGCGCTGACCTCTGCACGTACTTCCTGTTGCGCAACCTGAAATTGGCCCATGGCCGGCGATCCGGGCTTATTCTCGTGAACACTATCGCTCAGGGCCACTCGCGAGATGTTGGTCTCGCACGGTCAGCAGATCACGATCGAAAGATCTTCCGTGCAATAAAGTCCCAGCCATGGCCAGGCACAGCAAGTGTGCATGTATCGCTGGTTTGGCTCGGCAAGATTGGCGCAGGAGAAAAGATTACACTCAACGGTGTTTGTGTGCCCGAGATCGGTTCTAGTTTGACTAAGACGTCGCGAGCCATCGGTGATCCTCATGAACTCAAGGCATTCTCCAGGCAGTCCTCTCAAGGGTGCAAGACGACCAGTCTGGGCTTTCTGCTCGAGCCAGCTGAGGCACATGCTCTAATCGCTAAGGATACGCGCAACGCGAAGGTTATCCTTCCTTACCTCATCAACGATGAGGTAAACAATCGTCCCGACTCGTCTGCAACGCGCCACGCTATCGACTTCAATGACATGCCCGAAGATGAAGCGTGCACCTATCCGGATGTGTTTGAAATCCTTGCCAAACGAGTTAGACCTGAACGGCAAAGAAGAAAGTCTGACGGAAGCTTCCAGTTGCGAAATCCGCTACCGCAGCGCTGGTGGCTGTATGGCGATAACCGCACAGCAATGCGAAAAATCATCGCTGATTATGGCCGTGTTCTCGTAATCGGCAAGCACAGCAAGTATGGTCTGCCGAGTATTGTCCCCAACGGTCAAGTCTTCTCAGACTCCATGGTCGTCTTCTACGCCGCTGACCATGCAGCCATGCTCGCGCTACTGACCAGCGCCTGGCACTTCAACTGGTGGACCGTCAAGGGCGAGTCAACTTTGGAGACGCGTCTCCGTTACACGCCCTCTGACGGCTTCGACACGTTTCCGCAGCCCGAACTTACCCCCCGCATCCGTGCCGCCGGGGAGGAGCTGGACGCCTACCGTCGTCAGGTCCAGCTGACGCGGACACCCCAGCTCGGCATGACGGATCTCTACAACGAGGTCCACAATCGAGCGAACCGGGACGCGGACATTCAACGGCTGCGGGAGATCCACGTTGAGATCGACGAGGCGGTCGCCGAGTCTTACCTCGCGCATCCCCTGGCTTCGGGGTTCGGCTGGACACCGCTGGTCCTGAACCACGACTTTCATGAGACCACCCACGGTCTGCGCTGGACGGTGGATCCCGATGTCCAGATCGAGATGAATGACCGGCTCCTGGAGCTCAACCATGCCCTGTATGCCGACGAGCTCCGTCGCGGTCTCCACAACAAGAAGAAGGCTCCCGCCAAGTCGAAGCTCCCTCCTGCGGGACCTGTGGACGGCGCATTGTTCTGACGTGATGACCGTGTGGCATGGGCGATAAGGCTGTCGGTGCGGAATCTTATGGTGGTGACTTATGAGCGATGATCTGCTGTCCGGCAGGGCTGGCGGCCCGGTTCTTTCGGTCCCGTCGCCGGGGGCGATCCGGGACGAGCTGGCCGAGCTGGTGGTGCGAGACCTGCTTGGGCCGGTGGGCGGCGAGCTGGAGGAGGTCCCGGACTCGCCAACCGACTGGTACGTGCTCGGGCGGCTCGCACCGAACGGCACCACGATCGTGCCGGAGGAGCAGGACGCATCGCTTGGAAACAGTGAGTTGCTGGGGATGGAGGAGGGGGCGCCGGACGCCGACGCGCCGAATGTGCCGAGCCTGAGTCCGTCGTCGGTCGGGTTCACCGCGCGGGTTCGCGGAGACGTTGACCACCTGGAGGTCACTGGGCACTGGGCGCGTTATGTCCGCGACCACTCGACGAACCCGAGTGTCGAGAAGCTGATCTGGCGGCGTAAGCCACATCGGGGAAGCGTCCAGGTCGAGCTGGCAGAGTGGCCGGTGGCACCGGTCGTTCTCAGCGCCGAGGACAAGGCCGTGGTGCTGCGAGGGCGGGTGCGTCGCTTCCAGGAGGACTGGCTGGTCTCGCTGTTCCTGGTCAACACGACGGAGACCGAGGCGAACTCCGCGCCGCACTGGGTCTTCCAGGCAGAGCTCGAGGTAGCCGGAGTGGACGGCGCAGCGGTGTTCCTGCCCCGTCACGGGCCCGGTTCCGGCGGCGACACCGCTGACCGGGGTGAGCAGCGGCGGCTGGCGATGGCTTACCGGTTCAGCCCCGAGTTCGCGGTTGGGCACGGCACTGGGGTGCACGCGACGGCCAGCGGTGCCGACCCGATGACCGCGGTCGCGATCCAGACGAAAGCCGCCCCCGCGTACGACATCGCGCAGACCGATGCGCCGTCGATCAAGGATGACCCCGACCTGCCGGAGCTAGCCGAGCTGCTCGTCGACATGAAGAAGCTGTCCGAGTGCGACCCGCAGGAGCTGCGAGCGGGGCTGACGCCACTGGTCGTCGGCTATCGGGCGTGGATCTCCCGGGCCGAGGCCCGGGTTGGGCAGCCTGGCCAGCATCTCGACGAATACGCGATCCAGGCCGGGGAGGTGCTGGTTGAGGCCAAGCGGGCGGCGGAACGGATCGAGGCGGGGATCGAGCTGGTGCTGGGGGACGCGGAGGCCCTGGCTGCGTTCCGGTTCGCGAACAGTGCGATGCACCTGCAGCGCATCCACACCCGCGTCGCCGCAGCCCGAAGACGGGGCGACTCCCGCAGCGTTGACGAGGTCTTCCTCGACGAAGATCAACTGCTCAACCGGTCCTGGCGTCCGTTCCAGCTCGCGTTCCTGCTGCTGAACCTGCCCGCGCTGACCGATCCGGCGCATCCGGAGCGTACCGCGGGGGTTGAGGCGGTGGCGGATCTGCTGTGGTTCCCCACCGGTGGCGGCAAGACCGAGGCATACCTCGGCCTGACTGCCTACACCCTGGCCATCCGCAGGCTGCGGCCGGGGTTGGGCGGTCTCGACGCGTCCCACGGGGTCGCGGTCCTGATGCGCTACACCTTGCGGCTGCTGACGATCCAGCAGTTCCAGCGAGCCACCGCGCTGATCTGCGCGTGCGAGGTGCTGCGCCGCAAGGACGAGACGCAGTGGGGCGAGGCGCCGTTCCGGATCGGCCTGTGGGTCGGGGGAAAGGTCTCTCCAAACACAACCGACAAGGCCTCCGACTGGGTCAGGGAAGTACGCCGGGCCAGCGGCAGACCCGCGCAGAACTCCGGCTCGCCCTACCAGTTGACCAGCTGCCCGTGGTGCGGCACGAAGATCGAGAAAGGGAAGGACATCGAGGTAGACAAGACGCTGCGCCGCACCTACCTGCGCTGCCCCGACCTGTTCGAGTGCCCCTTTGGTAGCGCCGACCCGGACGGGGAAGGCCTGCCAGCCGTCGTGGTCGACGAGGAGATCTACCGGTTGCTGCCGAGCCTGGTGATCGCGACCGTCGACAAGTTCGCACAACTGGCCTGGAACGGGCGCACCCAGTCCCTGTTCGGACGGGCCTCACGAAGCTGCTCCCGGCACGGCTACATCACGGCCCAAATGGCTGATGAGGACTGGGAGGCCGGCAGCCATCTCGCGGAGGGTCGCCATCCGGCCGCGACGACCACCGTGGCTACGCAGGTGCGTCCGCCGGACCTCATCGTCCAGGACGAGCTGCACCTGATCTCCGGCCCGCTCGGCTCGCTGACCGGCCTGTACGAAGCAGCCGTGGACCGCTTGGCCACCTGGGAATATGCGCCCGGCAAGTCGGCGCGGCCGAAGGTGATCGCCTCGACGGCCACGGTCAGACGTGCCGAGCGACAGATCCACGCGCTCTTCGACCGGCGTACCGAGGTCTTCCCGCCGCAGGGCTTGGAGATCGGCGACAGCTTCTTTGCCCGACAGCGGCCCACGGATTCGCATCCGGGTCGCCGCTACATCGGAATCTGCGCCCAGGGGGTGCGCACGAAGTCCACGATGATCCGCGTATACGTTGCGGTGCTCGCCGCCGCGCAGACCGTGCACAAGAAGTACGGCCACAACCCGGTGACCGACCCGTACATGACGTTGGTCGGCTACTTCAACAGCTTGCGCGACCTCGGTGGCATGCGCTTGTCGGTCGAGGATGACGTCTCCACCCGGCTGGAGCGCATCAACGAACGCGGGCTGACCCGCCGCTACGACTTGCGGCTCGACGAACTCACCTCACGCCTGAGCTCGGAGAAGATCCCCGATATCCTCCAGCAGCTGGAGTACACCTTCCCACGCGTGAACAAGTTGACGCCGATCGACGTCCTCATGGCCACCAATATGATCGCGGTCGGGGTCGACGTGTCGCGGCTCGGCGTCATGGTCGTCGCCAACCAGCCCAAGTCCACCGCCGAGTACATTCAGGCCACCAGCCGCGTCGGCCGAGCCGCCCCCGGCCTAGTCTTCACCGTGTTCAACTGGGCCCGGCCACGCGACCTGTCCCACTACGAGACCTTCGAGCACTTCCACGCCACCGTATATCGGCACGTAGAGGCACTCTCGGTCACCCCGTTCGCGGAACGCGCCATCGACCGTGGCCTGACCGGGGTGCTGGTTTCGCTGGCCCGCAACCTGGAAGCCACTGACAACGGCAACTCTGGCGCGCAGACCTTCGATACGCGCGGCGGCAAGGCTGACCACATAGTGCGTTACCTGGAGCGTCGAGCGGGGGATGTCGCCACCGAACGGGCGGTGGCCACCCGAGTCCGGGAGGAGCTCGACAGCATTCTGGACCTGTGGGCGCGCGAGCAGCGCCGACCGGCGACCCGGCTCGTCTTCGACGTCAAGGGCAAGGTCGACGACATCGTCGCGCTGCTGCACGGTCCGGACTCCGGCCCGTGGCGGCGCATGACCTGCCCCACTTCGCTGCGGGAGGTTGAGCCGGGCATCCGGCTTGTGCTGCGGGACGCGCCGGGCAGTGCCGACGACCATGACGAGCATCCGTTCCTTCCCCGCCCGAACCCGGACGCCGACGACGCTGGACAGCAAGGGGACCTGTCGTGACCATCACCGAGGACGGCCCACGGTCGGCGAACGACCTGCGAGTCGGGGAGCTGAGGCCCAGCCAGCTGCTGCACACCTACGGTGTCGGTGCGGTCGCGGATCTGCCGAACCTCTCGGTGATGATCCTGGGCCTGGACGAGTGGGCGCTGGAGAAGGCCGCGATCATCCCCGAGGAGCGGCTGTTGGCGGCGGTGCGTAGTAAGCTCGGCTTCCAGGTGCAGAACCTGCGGATGCCGCCGTACGTCCCGGAAGATCCCAGAGATGTGAACGGGGCCTGGTCCCGGATCGGTGTACCAGTCGCGGTCTTCCCTGGCTGGTTGCGCTGTACCGACAACCGGTGCAACCGGCTCGCCCCTGCAGGCTCCGGCCTCTTTCACTTATTGTCCAACAGTTACGCACCCGACCAGACTCGCTACGTCCATTCCTGCCGCGATAGTGGCCGCAAGAGGCCCACCGCGGTGCCCGCCAGATTCGTCTCCGCTTGCCCCGCCGGGCACGTGGACGATTTCCCTTGGTTGTACTTCGTTCACCGCGGCGCACCGTACGGGCCGGGCCACACCCTTAAGCTGATCGAGCGCGGTACCACCGGTGAAGCGGCGAACATCTTCGTCGACTGCTCCTGCGAGGTAAACGCCCGGTCCATGGCCGAGGCGATAGGCATCCGCAGCGAGCAGGTCCTCCCGGCATGCCGGGGCCGCCACCCGCACTTAGGCACCTTCGAGTTGTGCTCCGAACAGACTCGGACCATGGCGCTGGGCGCGACGAACGGTTGGTTCGCGATGCAGCTGCGGGTCTTCTCCATCCCGCACGCGAACGACCCGGTCGACAGCGCCGTGGCCGAACACTGGAACGGACTGCGCGTCCTGGCGGATCTGTCACCTGAGGTCGCACGTATAGTCCTGCCAACCCAGATCATGTGGCCACAACTTGAGCGCTTCGGCGTCGACCAGGTGCTGAAGGCGGTCAAACGACGCGGTAACACGCATCAGGCCCCCGCATCCGAGGAGTCCGACGCATTGGACATCGCCGGACCAGAATGGGAGGCCTTCACCGGCGCCCCTCAGAACCACCCTGATTTCAGCGTTAGCGACGAACCCGTCCCGCCGGCGCACCGCGCCTGGCTCAGCCAGGTACGTCTGGTTAAGCGGCTGCGTGAAGTGTCGGCCCTGTATGGGTTCAGCCGGATCGACGCGCCGGAATGGGGCTCGGCGACCAGCGGTGGCTCCGCGGAGGAGGAGAACCGGGCCCCCCTGTCCAGCACCGCACCGACCTGGGTGCCGTGCGCAGAGACTCGAGGCGAGGGCATCTTCCTGCGCTTCGACGAACAGGTAGTCTCCGCTTGGGAACAGGACCCGAACGTCATCCAGCGTACGAAAACCCTGATGGAAGCACACCGGAAATGGTGCGCCCACCGCCGGATCGAAGCAGAGTGGCCAGGCATCCGCTACGTACTGCTGCACACCTTCGCCCACGTGATGATCCGCGAGGTCGCCCTCGAATGCGGGTACGGAGCATCCGGAATCGGAGAGCGGATCTACGCGCGCGCCGGAGAGGATCCGATGGCCGGCATCTTGCTCTACACGGCGGCCCCCGACAGCGAAGGCACCCTTGGCGGCTTAGTCAGCCTCGGCGGACAACACCGACTCGGCGCACTGATCGGCCAGGCACTCGAAGCGGCGCGGCTGTGCGGCTCGGATCCCCTGTGCGCCGACCACAACCCGGTCGTCCACAGTCGCCTGCACGGCGCAGCCTGCCACGCTTGCCTGTTCGCCGCGGAAACCTCCTGCGAGCGGGGCAACCACTTCCTGGATCGTGAACTGCTCGTCGAAACGTTCAGTGGCCGGGCGGGCGGGTTCTTTACGCAGTTCTCTACGACGTGACCCGCCCCGACGTCCCCCTGGCAATACCGCCCCTTTCGCATGTACTGTCCGGGCTCGTCGCCAGCCTCCCGGGAACTCACCTCGCTGCCTGGATCCGCGTCCTGCGTACTGTCGCGACCCCTGACGAGCGGACCGAATCCTTCCTCGCCTCCGCCCACCCGGGCGCGGGCATCGGACCTCGCGCCAGCCTGCTGGTGACCTCATGGATAGCCACCAACACACAGCTGACGGGTCCTGCCGTCGCTCTCGCTCTCGAAGCCGCCAGCCATCGCTACGAACAGGACCTCGCCTCCCACCACGTCGAGATCGCCGTCTCCGGCCCGGTGAGCGACGCGGTCCCCATCAGGCTGACCGCGTCCGTCGCTGTTGATGTGATCCGGGCTGCGACCAGCGGCCTTCTGGTCACGAGCTACGCCGCATTCGGCGTCCAAGAGATCGTTAGCGAGATCTGGGCAGCGGCGGACCGGGGTGTCAGCGTCGATCTCATTCTGGAGACTGCTCGTTCTGCTGGCGGAAGGCTAGGAGGGGACAGCGACGGCCGCACCGCCTTCCATGACCTTCGCTTCCACCCGGACGTGCACCTGTGGCAATGGGCGAATGACCAGCGGCACGGTTCCGGAGGCCGACGCGGCAGCATGCATGCCAAGGTCATCGCCGCCGACCGGGTCATCGCCTTCCTCGGCAGCGCAAACCTCACTGACAACGCCTACACCGATAACCTGGAAATTGGCGCGGTCATCCACGACCCCACCTCTGTGGCCAACCTCGTCGACCACTTCACAACCCTGATGCGCTCAGAGCAAGGCCCTCTGATCCGATTGCTCTGGTCCCCATGACCTGGTGCAGCCAGTCCATGGCCCGGTAGCAGTGCGCCTGCCGTAAATTCCATCCGCACAGGTAAAGCGGCATGTTAGTACTCGTGGAGGACGCCGCCGAGTCGGTCTCGTCGGCGTATGTTCAGGTCGATGATTCGTTCGGGGTCCGTGATCGGGTCCGGGACGGGACGCAGCGGGGCGGCTTGGTTCAGGGCTTGATGGGCTCGTTGCTGGTTGTAGAGGTGTTCGTACTCGCGTAGGGCGTGACGCAGGTGTCGTTCGTTCCAGAGCAGGCAGCGGTCCAGGAGTTCGTTGGCGGCAGGACTGCACCCATCGCTCCATGATCGATTTCATTCGCGGCATCCGGATACCGGTGAGCGCCGTCTTGATGCTGGCCTCGACGAGGATCTCGTCCACGAGGGTGGGGAACTTGCCATCTGAACGCTTCACCCGCTTGGAGAACGTTCAGCGATTCGTTGGCCGGCATGTACCCAGGATGCCGGTGATGATCCACTTGAGGACACCCGTGGGTCGCTCCAGCAGGCAGTAGCGAGGCAGTCGAAAGCCGCGAGAGGCGAAGAAGCGACCGTCATCGAAGCTGTCGCAGAATGAATAATGTTCATAGCAAGCTTTCATGACAGCAGAACAGTCACCGCCCTCAGCCGGTCAAGGCGCTTTAGTAGGCTAGGCAAGACGAGTTCGTGCAGTCCTTCCTGCTCGCACCGGTATCCGTCATTGCGAGCAATCGCTTGGGCGAGGGCTTGAAATGGCTTCGGCGCTCTTGTGGCAAGATCTCGTGCTTTTCGGCACCAGTTCATGCGGTCTTCGGCGTCTTCGTCGAGCATGTAGCCTGCTCCGTAAAGATCGGCATCCATGGCGACGGGATGAATGGTGCGACCGCTCTTCGCCTGTAGATTGAGAATAATCTCGATGCCGGGAGGATCAAGATCGCCCCAGGCGGCGATGGGGATGTCGGGCATTTGGGCTAGGAAGTAAGCGAGAGCGTCGGAGGCGTAGCCCTCCATCCAGATGCACAGCCATGTCTCGTGAATGGGGGTACGGCTGAGCGCTTGGAAGGTCTCCTGATTCTCGATGAGGAGAATTCCTCGGGCGGGGACCTCAAGAATCCCTTGTGTGGCCGCAGCTGTACCGGGGAGTGCCACGAAGGGTCGGGCTGCTGACGCATCTGCGACCAAAGAAGATAGTTTCCAGCTAAGCGGGCCGAGCATACGGATACCGGTGTCTGCGGTGTACACGGCTTCCTCAAACGAAGTCGCGATCAATCTGCTAAAGGCCGCTTTGGCGGAATCGGTCCACTTCTTACTGCCGCCCAGGGCACGAACGGCCAACTCGCGCTCGGCGAATTTCCATCCGCGGTTGCGGCCCCGGGCCCATTCGGCGGCGGCATTGAGCGCTGCCGCATATGTGTTCCAGTTCTTGGTCGCGGCGACGGTACCGTTGGGAGGTAGCCACCGTGTGTCGTTGCCGAGTGCGGTGAGCAGGGCGAGTTCGTTGGCGAGTTCTGGGATGTCTTCAAGCCTGCGATGTAAGTCGGCGCGGGCGTAAAGAATACGGGCCTTTTTCGCGATGCGCTGATATCTGGCCTGGCCGCGCTTGGTGCGTAGCGGGCCGCCGACACCGATGAGAAGGTGACGCAAGGTAGTGCTGTAGGCGCTGTCGAGCAGTGCTTGATCGGCGCGGCCCAGGTGGATAGCTCGCTCGCTGACGCTGGCAGTGCCGAACAGGTCTAGGATATCCGCCCGCTGACGTGCGGTCATGGCGAGGTCCATTGGCTTGTCCAGGCTGCCGCCGTTGTAGATCCTCTTGCGGAGGGCTGCGCAGAAGGCTGCTCCGCCGTCAGTGCACGCCCAGTCGGCGAGATCCTGGGGCAGCTTAGTCCTCGTCATCGTCGTCCTTGTCCTCCTCGTCTTCAGGCTCCTCTTCTCCGCTGTCGTGATCGCCCGCCTCTACGTATGCGTCTTCGCTGGCATTTCCCTCGTCGTCGAATTCGTCCAGGTAATCGTCCTCTTCCTCTCCCCAGTCGAGGCCGACCTCGAAGCCATCCCCGAACCGCAGCGCGGGGTCGGGCAGATCGTGGCGGCGAGTGCCATCCCAGATGATCGGAGTGGTCAGGACGCCTGCGATGTTGGGATGCCGGAAGAGCTGGTAAGTGGCGACGCCAGGAACTTCCTGATGGAACCCCCATTCGTCGTGGCTGGCCATGACGACGTCAAGATCCAGGCTGGTGAGCAGGCCCATGCAGCGGCCCCGCATCGGGGCGTCGATGCCCGCGAACGCCTCGTCGAGGTAGACCGGCCGCGGCGCGGTCGGCGCGGCTCCTGCGTAGTGGGCGGCTGCTGCTACCAGGAGCGGGAGTTGGAGCATGACAGCCTTCTCGCCGCCAGACCCCAGTTGATGCTTGTCGTCCGTGAGATCGTTCCACTTCACCTGGGGACCGGGCTTGTAGCGGATGCGGATACGACTCCAGGAACGGTAGTCCAAGGCCTGACGAAGATGGACTCGCCAGTCGGCGGTGGTCTCACGGCTCCGGGCCTCCTCCACTTGGCTAACCAGGAAGCGGATGAGTTGTTCGCGTGCGGCCTCGGGAAGGTGCTTGCTGGCCTGTCCGTCGAGCGCTTTCAACGCTGCCTTTACTTCGGGGGCCTGCCGGGGGGCGGGCTCCCAGATAAGTTTCATCAGATACCCGGATGCCGTGGGAGCCTGCTTCAGCAGGGTATTCATTCGCTCAATGAGCTTGGCTGCCTCGGCTCGGCGGCGGCGCAGATGGTCACCCAGATTTCCGAGGAGTACCTCGGTGAACACCTTGTGCTCGTGGTCGTCGAGCATGCTGCGCCGCGTGCTGATCTCGTTGGCCATGATGTCCTGTGCCTCCTGCACGCTGCACAGAACACCGTTGTGCCAGATCTGGACCACGAGCAGCGGGCCGTCGTTGCTGGCCCGGGGCCGCCAGTCAGGACCGGTAAGATTAATCTTGAGCGATCGGAATTCCTCGTCGACCTCGTCGCGGGCGTTATTGCGGTCCTTTTCGTTCCATTTCTCATTGGCGAGGCGTCGGACAGCAGCCTCGGCCTGGGCTTCGACGAGTTCAAACTCGCTCGCCGGTGCATCGTCGACGTGGGCAAGGGCCAGAAACCCGTTCCGGGCCAGTCTTCGATAGCCTTCGACAGCAAGGCTGTGGACTTCTTTGCAGCTGCTGCACTCCTTCTTTGCGTTGGCAACAGCCCCTTCCAAGACGCCGACGTTCACCGACGCCTTTCGGGAATCGGCTAGGCAATCCTTGAGGGCTCTGTCGGTATCCCCCAGTTCTTGCTCCGCAGTGGCAAGCGCGGTTAGTACCTTCTGCGGGCCTGCGCCGGCATGGCGCTGGTGGACGTCGAGGACTTCCTTGTTACGCGCCAGCGAGCCTTCGGCGTCCGCCAGTTCCGTTTCTCTGGTGCCTCGATTCCTCGTGCAGATTGCGAGACGCTTGTCCGCTTTGGAGGCACGCTCGCTCTGCTGCCGCCACTGCTCCGCCGCATGACACACATCGGTCACCGCAGAGCGGTACTGCTCCAGTGCCTCCCGCTCCAAAGAGATCAAGTTTGCGTCTATCGGCACCGATCGCGGACGGGCGTAGTCGTCCAGGACAGTCTCGGCCTTCACCACGACGTCACGACAGCTATGTTGATGACGCTGCGCTACGTCGACTTCCTGACTGCGCTGCTTGAGTAGCTCCTGGGCGGTCGTCAGATTTTGGCGCGCCTCCCGCAGGTCCAGATCCTCATTCCGGGCCTCGCCATACTCGATATCTAGATTGTCTAGACGAGTTTGCAGGCCCGAGATGGAACTCTCCATATCTGTGATGCGCCCATCGAGCTCCGCGATGAGGTTGTCGAGGATGGCGAGCCGACGCTGACGCTCTGCCTCTCGCGCCGCGGCCCCGATATAGGCTGCGGCAGTACTCGTGGTCCGCCCATGCAGGGGCCCGATCTTCCAGGAGCCGTCGAGGCCGATGTGGGAGCCGTTCATGCTGGCACCGCCATGGTTCCAGAGCGCAATCGAGGCGAGGATGGTGTCCGTGGTCTCGATGGAGACCAGGGGGTGTTCGACCGGGGACAGCACATCGGTAAGCGACCGGTCGGCCCGTGTGCCAGTGGTCGGGACGATGACCGTTTCCAGGGTGTCCGGGGCGAGGACCTGGCCATCGGCGGTGATCCATGCATCGAGGACTCCGGCGGCAAGCATGGCTGCTTCTAGCCTGGCCTTCTCCGCGCTCGTGAGGCCAGGCCTGAAGTCGAGGAGCTTCCACAGCGGCGCCCCGTCGCCGAGTTCCTCGGTTCGCTCACGACGCTGAGCGACAGGCGCCCCTGGTACCGGGTCGGTTTGTGCCGCGACTTGCTCACGTTCGCGGGCTGTCGTCTTACGCTGGCTCGTGAGCGTCTCGAGCGCCGCCTGTTCGCCGGCCAAGGTGCGCGTCAGCGCGCGTTCTGCCCGCTGGGCGTGCGGAGCGATGAGATCGGCCAGACTGGGGTGTCCCGGCTCGCCCAGCATAGGGACAGCGTCCAGCAGTTCGCGGAGATGGTGGTCGGCAAGTGTCAGTTGTGCACACCGCCCAGCCCACGCAACAAGGAACTGGGCCAGTTCGTTCACACAGTGCTTGAGGAGTTGCAGCTTCTTGCCAAATGAAGCGTCAGCTTCGTCACGTAGACCGACCACGCGTTCGAGCCCTTGCGTGGCTGCCCTGTATTCGGTACGAGCCTGCTCGACCTCCTGCACAAGTTCCAGCGCCTTGGCCAGGATTGCGAAGCGGGAGTCGATGTGGCCAGCCAGTGCCCGACGCGCTGCCGACGGTTCGCCTCGGATCCGCTCGTTCTCACTCTGGTGTACGTCCTCCAGCACGGCAGCCGTGGCACGTAGGACGGCTTCGCCCTCCATCTGGACCAGATGAGCCAGCGCCTGCTGGCGCCCCTTGGCCTCGCTGAGCAGTTCGGCCTTAGCATCGGTCTCGGCTTCTACCGCTTCCTCCAGACGCGTTTGGGCGTTGGCTATCGACTGCTCTGTTTCCGCCACTTGCTTGTGCAACTGCGTGATCAGGCCATGCTGTCTCATCTCCGGGCTGGCACGCAGTTCCGCTATGCGGGCGTATAGGGCGTCACGCTGCTGTTCCGACTTCACCTGCCTCACCTCGAGCGCGGCGACTTCGTCCCGTGTCTTCTCGAGAACAGTTTCCTGATGCTTGTGCGCGGCCTGGGCCGTATGCAGCTGCCTGCTGGCGTCGAGGAGTTGCTCAGCATCGTGGCGTACGACTCTTCGCGCCAGGCGTTCATAAACGGACAGGAACGTTCCGACGTGGCTGTGGTCGCGGACCAGGGTTTCCAGCTCCTCACGGTTGCTGGCAAGTTCGTCAAACTTCCCCGCGAGGTCATCGATCAGCGCTGCGCTCACTGGAGGAAGGCTCTCGGAGAGCATGGCCATGAGCTTCTCCGCGCTGAAGTCCTCGCTCAGCTTGGGCTTGCGCAACGTGAGCAGGAGATCAACCAGTGCTCGCAACCGAGCCGTCGAGAATCCGAAGAGCTGGCTGGCAACAGCCGCACGGTAGTCCTTGGCGCGCTTGTGGACGCAAGGTTCGCCCAGTACGGCTTGCAGCCCCTTGCGCAGATGGGGGCGCTCCTCGTCGTTCCACAGTGAGAAGTCGGAGCCAACGCGGCGAGGGGTGGTGAAGAACCAGGATGCATACAGGCCCTTGGAATGGGTGGCCAAGGCATGCATGCCGATGCCGATGGTCAGGTACTGCTGGCTTCCGTCTTCCGCGATGCGCCCGTACTCCGTCCACACGTATCCCACCTGCTGATTGCGCCCCCCGTACAGGAGGTTGTCTCGCATGGTTCGGGCGGCGTTGCCGAACGGGTCGATGCGCCGGGCATTGAGGACGGCATCCAGCAGTAGTGGGCTTGTGACCTCTAGCGCCTTGGTCTTGCCACTGCCATTGTGTCCGCGCAGGATGAGTTTGCCATCGTAGAAGACGAATTCCTGCTCCTCATACTGCCAGATCCCGATCATGCCCATCCGGAGCGGTTGGTAGCGGGTCCGCGTGGGGATCGGAGGCTCTCCCGCGAGGATTCGCTCCAGGGCATGGACTCCTGACGGCTCCTGTGATGAGTCCGAAACAGAGAGGTCAGGTGAGTATGTCATCGCTTGGCTCTTCGAGGGTCGGGTCGTCGGTGGGTGAAGTCTGGAGGTCGTCGAGGCCGAACAGCATTAGCCCCGGTTTTTCGGTGCGCGGACCGCGCCCGCTGGGATCGCGGAAGCGGGCAAGAGCAGGACGTATCAGGATGCCTCCAGGGACCTCACAGATCAGGTCCAGCCCGATGAGGATCGGGGCTGCAGCCTGCCATGTGTGCTCGCCGTCAACGGGCTTCTGATTGATGGTCGTCATTGTCTTGGCCAGGTCGGCGGCGACTTCTGAGCTCAGTTCAAGCAACCGTGTTGTCCCGATCCAGCCGGTACGGTCTGGGGCATCGACTACCTCGTGGAACAGACGCTCGGCCAGAACGAGAGCCGCGAACGACGCGGCACTGGTCTTGGGAAACTCCAAGTCGGTGAGCTCCTCATCGACGATCGCAGCACCTTCTGCCCGGACCTCCACGCGCGCCCCGAGCCCTGCACGCAATGCCTGGATCAGTTCCTGCATATGACCAAGGAAGTACTCACGCTGGTCGCTCGGTAGATCATCGAAGTAGACCACCGGGTCGTCCACGAGCCGGCGCATCACGGCATGGTGCAAGGCGCGGCCCTCGGAGATCATCCGATCGGTCCCAGTCGCGATCAACAGCTCTTGTGGGCCGGTGGTCAGGGACGGCGAGACGGAGGTGCTGAGCATCAACGCCGCAGTACGGTGGTCCACGTCGTACAGAGCGTCGCCTATCCCTCGGATGTAGTCCTGCTCGTCCTCCTGAGTCACCACCGTGTCGAGGGTGGAGACCAGGACTCGCAGCCTGCACAACAGCCGAACCATGAGAACAAGATCTCGGCGCTCGCGGCTCACCGTAGCGTCGAAGCGCCGCAGGCTCGGATGGGTACGGGACACGACCTCGATCTTCTCCGCGAGTTCGCTGATGACGGTCTGGGCTCCGCAATCCTCCAGTACCGCGAGAACCAAACAGAACAAAGCGCATTGCCGAGCCGTTGGCGCGTCGGATCCCTGGCGTCGTACATTCCCCGGCGCTTTGAACAGACGCACCCGGTCCCGTTCCACGCGCAACTGCCAGCCCAAGTGATGCTCGAACCATGCCTGTAGCTCCGTTTGGTGCGTACGAGCCATCTCGACGGTGCGTGTGTGGACTCCTCGACGGTGCAGCAGAGGGCGCGCCAGCAATGCCCGTACTACGTGGACGCGTTCAGCTCCGGTCACACCACTCCAACGCGTCATGTGGCCTCCTCACGTAGGTGGAGGGTCAGTTCCATGTCCTCCAGGGACATCCGTCCGCCTCGGAGCCCCACCACCGCGGGGGCCGCGGTCCCAACTTGACCCTGCCGTCCGCCGACGGGAGACAGGACCACCAGAAGCCGCCCATCTGATGTCCGGGTCCGGTACGTTCCCTTGCGGTCGGGGCGCACCGACAGAGCCGTATCAAGGCAGCGCAACAGGACCTCCGCCTCGGCTTCGCTCAGTGTGCCAAGCGCAGAGAGTCGCACCGGGCCGCGACCAGTCAGCGAACGCTCCGCGTTCGCTTCCTCTTGCTGCTGACGACCCTGCTGCGCCGCTAACATGCTTTTGGCTCGGCGTGATCTACGCACCCGGGGTACAGGTCCCGGTCTCGTCCGGGGTCCGTGCGCCCGATAGGCAGCGGAGACGGATGCAGGCCTCCCGTCCCACCAACTCACCTGGTCCAGCACGTCCTCGTCGTCCTCTAACGGACGAAGCACTCCCAGGTGTCTGGCTCCGTGCAACCCGAAAGCGGCACGCCACAGCCCAGCGACATCTCCGCGGGGAGCCTCGTCCATCCGGTCGAACCACGAAGCCATCGCCACCAGGTCAGCGGCTCGGTCAACCTTCCGGAACCGCTGGTCATTGATCTGGCGGATAGTCAGCAGAATCTGGTTGACGGCGTCAGAAGCCCGCTCCTGCAGCGTCTGTGTAACTGCGGGCCGGTCAGCGGTCTCGTAGAACCAACTTCGCAAGCCCGCCCACTGCCCTTCCATGCGCGCGACCTCCCGAGCCACGATCTCTTCATGGCTTCGCCCGCGCTGCGGCGGCGCCTCTATGTCCGCGATCTGCGGCAGCAAGTCAGCGACCCCACGCTCCTCCACCTGTACGATCACGTCCGCGATCTGCGGTGCGTACCGCGACAAAGCAACGATGAACGTCTGCAGGTAGCCGACGACCACCTCCTTGTACGCCAGGAACGCCTCGATTTCCGCATCACCCTCCACCACGAGCGACCGGTTCAGACCTTGGACGAACAACTTCGCGTTCTCCGACAAGTCCACGAATCCTCGCACCAAACGCTGGAACGCCTGGGCACAGCCGGCCAGGTCCGCCGGCGTCTGTCCGGCAGCTCTTGCCAGAGCCCTCAACGCGTCGAGCACCTCGGGCAGGGTAGATGCTTGAAGGGAACCGGCCGTGCCCATCTCTTGGTCGATAGCTGTGAGCATCCGGTGGACTTGGGCGCCTTCGGACGTCAGCTGGTAGAGGAAGTCCTTATGAAGAAACTCCTGCGCAGAGCCGCTGCGCCGCATGTTGTAGATGCGATCGACATTGCGCCATCCATACAGAGAATCCAACAGCTCGTCCATCGGGGGCAGTTCCGCGGTCAACTCCGGCGCTTCCGTCAGTTTCGCCCTCACCCGCTGGTCGATTTCTGGCGTGGAAAGGTGAATGCCCAGCCGTGACTCCTCCTCCAGCAGCACGTCCAGAGCGAGCCTGTAGTAAACGGCATTGCGCACCGTCAGGTAGGTGACGATGGGCACCTGGTGCCCGAAGCCGTGTAGCTGGCTCATGAGCGATCCGCGCCAGGTCCGTACTCCTGGAGAACCAACGCGAGTACACCTTCCAGCTGAGCTATGCCGTGGGCGGTCTGGGCCCACGACGGAGACAACGCCACTGACCTGGGCTTTCATCACCCATCCACCGCTGTCTCCGTGGAGGACAACGCGTCTGGTCACCACAATGCGGGCCCAGCGACCGGCGCAGTGTCGGCCCCTGAAGATCTCCGCAACAGCAGCGACCGCTAGTTGCGCAAGATAACCATTAGCAATGTACAGCCCCGCCGGGTGCCAACTGTCACGTCATAACCAAAAATCACGTGACTCTACGTACAGGGCGTCGACGATGGTGGCATCGCCGCTGGTGGGGAATCTGTCGCGTTGCTAGAGGACCTCGGCAGGTCGTGTGACCGACGGGGACGTGAGCTGCGCCCACGGAAATCGATCACCGGGACGATGTTTACCCGTAAGCGTCTCACTGCAGGAGGATGATTCAAGAGTTACAGCTCAGGCCGATGCCATTGGGGGACAAAGATGCCCGAAAGAGACCCATCACAGAAACCAAGGTCAACCGCTGCACCACGGATTCTGGCACCCCGAAGGCGGCGAAAACCTCGACTAGGGCTTCCATAAGCCCAGGGCGCAGTCGCCGACCGCGAGGACCGAGGCGCGTCGGCGGGCATAGTCGCACGCATCAGATCAGCCTAGGACTCGCTGGTAGCCGTCCTTGAGCGCAATCAGTTCCATGGAGTCGTCGGAACGGATCCCGATCCCACCTTGGTCGACGAGTTGGCGCCCGGAACCTCCAAACCGCCCAAGACCCCCTTCAGGCACGAGGCTCCCTCATGGGCGAACCGAATGGTCAAGGCCGTGCGATTGCCCGGCCGGTTGCTCGGTGGTTGCTCTTCGGCCATCGGCACCCGTGAACACGCGGTGGCATTTTTGGGCATTTCGAGGACGACTAAAAGGGATGGAGCATTACAAGGAAGTACATATAGGTACGGCCTGACACAAATCCTCTCTTAATCAGCGGGTCCGGGGTTCGAGTCCCTGGCGGCGCACAACCTCTGATCAGGCTCGGCTTCGTTATGACAGCCGGGCCTGATCTTTGATGGGGCCGTGATGAGGCCAGGGTGAGCGCGTCAGCGAACAGTAGCCTGATGACGCTTCCGTCGGCCTACGGTCTGGCTCTGCTTCCGGACAGAGCCACTACGGCGACGGGGGCGATTGCTTCCAGGCGGTCGGCGTCCGGCCTTGCGAATGAGGCGGGCTACGGCTTCGGCGGTGTCACGGGCGACCTGTGGGACGACGATTACGTAGGTATCGGCCGTCAGCACGATGCTGGAATGACCAAGCTGGTCCTGGATGACCTTGAGGTCCGCGCCTGCCTGAAGCGCGAGACTGGCCGCCCCATGTCGAAGGTCGTGCAGGCGGATGGGTGGAAGCCCGCTCTCGTGGATCATGGCGCCGAAGGTCCGGGTCAGGACGTCGGGGGTCATTGGCCGGCCGCGTTGGGTGGTGAAGACGTAGCCACCGCCGTCTTCGCTGAGGAGGGCGAGTTCGGCCTGCTGGAGGTCGCGGTGGCGGCGTAGCGCGGTGACGGTGGTGCGATCGAGGGCGATGGTGCGGCGGCTGGTGGGCGTCTTGGGCGGACATTGGGCCAGCCCGCCGCCGTCCAACCGTTGTGTCTGGCTGTTGATCGTGATGAGTGCTGCGTCGAGGTCGAGATCGCACCAGCGTAGTCCGGCGGCCTCTCCGCGGCGCAGGCCGCGCAGGGTGATGAGGTGATAGACGGCATACAGCCGGTGGCCGCTGATCGCGGTGAGGAACGTAGCGGTCTGGGCAGCGGTCCAGATTGCCACCCGGGGACGGGTGCCGCTGCGTTGCCATTCGGCGATCTGGTCGCTGGTCCACACGACTGCATGGGGGCGGCGTAGCCGGGGGAGTTCGATGTAGCGGGACGGATTGTCCGGTAGAAGGTTCTCTCGAACGGCGGCGTTGAGCGCGGCTCGCAGGGTGGCGTGCAGGCGGGCGAGCAAGGTCGCCGAGGCTGGCCGGCGGGTAATGGTGCCGCGTCGCATGATCGTGGTGAACATGTGCTGCACGTCGCGGATGGACAGGTCGCGGAGCGGGATGCCGCCCAGGTGTGGGATGAGGTAGCTGTCGATGTGCGCGGTGTAGTTTCGCAGCGTGGCGGGCTGGAGGGAGACCCTGGAGGCGATCCAGATGCGCAGCCATTGCGCGATGGTCAGCAGGCTGGCTTGAGGATCGGAGCCGGACGTCTGTAGCTGGGCGAGTGCTCTGACAGCGGCGCGGCGGCTGGTGAAGCCGCCCTTACGGAGGCGGCGGCGGGCACCGTCGAGACCGGCGGGGATGTCGAGGGTGAGGTACCAGCTGCCGTGGCCGCGGGTGGTCAGCTTGGGGCAGTGGGCGCCGAGCTGACGTTCGGTTTGTGGATTCCGGCAGCCGCAGCGCTTGTGGACGTGACCAGCGACGGGCATGGCGACTCTCCGACAAGATGGGGTAATGGTGAGTGAATCGTGGGGATGTTTGCGATGATGAAGGGGGCCGGGTCGAGCGAGGGAGGTGAAGTGGGTGTCCTATAGTCCGAAGCTGGCGGCGGCGTTGTCGGGTGCCACGCTTCGTCAGCTCGCGCACTGGCGTAAGGCCAGTTCTGGGCGTGGCGCGGTGCTGGTGGCGGAGGTCTCGTCGGTGCGGCCGGTGCTGTATTCGTTTCGGGATCTGGTGGCGTTGCGTACGTGTGTGAAGCTGCGCAATGACGCGTCCTTGCAGAAGATTCGCCGGGCGTTGGACACGCTTTGCGACGACCTGCAGGAGCGTGAGCATCTGTCGGCGTATCAGTTGGTGACCGATGGTTCGACGATCTACTTGGTCGAGCAGGGTCAGGCCACCGATCTGGTGCATCGCAAGGCCAACCTTGTCATCCATGACATGGTCGAGGTGTTGCGGCCGTTCTACCGCGATGGACGGCACATTACGGACCTGCTACGTCCCCGGGAGCACGTCACGGTCGACCCGGCGGTCCGCGGTGGGATGCCGGTGATCGAAGGGACCCGCGTGCCGTACGACGAGATTGCGGCGTTGCTGCGGGATGGTGTTCCGGCTGAGCGGATCGTGGAGTACTACCCGAGCGTGTCGGCCACGGCGGCGTTGGACGCCGCCGACTTCGCCGACTACGTCGACAGTTACGAGCCTCCCAGGGAGCAGCGTGAGGCTGCTGCTGGATGAGAACGTCCCCCGTCCGCTGCACCAGGTCCTGACGAGTTTCGTACTGAATCACGACATCGTCCACCTGCTGGATCTTTCTGGCTGGTCGGGCACGCGCGATGAGACCCTGTATCCGCGAGCCGCGGCCGAGGGGTTCCACGTGGTGCTCACCAACGACGGTCGTCAGATGCAGCGACCGCGGGAAGTGGCCGCTATAGCCGCCTCTGGTCTGCACCGGATCGAACACCCGCACAAGCACCCTGGGCTGGTCGGGATGGGCGCCGCGATCGCGACGGTCGCCGCTGGATTGCCGAGCGCGCTGGCGTTGCTGGAAGAATCCAGCGGATCACGCTTGATCACTTTGCGAGGCGTCGATCCCACGCTAGCGAGTCGGCTGCGGGTGACCGATCCTGCGCTGAATTCGCCCAAATTCTGGCCTAAGTCTCCGTAGTCTGGGCGGACCCGGCCAGGCGCCAATGCCGAAAATGTGTGAAGGGCAACGGCGAAGCGGTCGAACTCACTCGGGCATCACGCCGCGGCGAGTCCCGTCCTGACCTTGCCTGCGACCGACGCGCCTGGCGTTTTCGCCCGTCTGCTGGTTTGCGCCAGTACGGCAGCGCCACGCACCTGATCCTGCGGCCGTCCCATGAGGGCGTGGGACGGCCGGGGGAACGGATGGTTGTTGAGATGCCGGCGCTGGCCCGCGCTGCTCGGGCCCCACTGCGTGCCGCACCGACGCAATCTCTCAATCACAGGAAAGACGGCGCTGACGGTCATACCCTGAAATCTGATGCCGGGCGGAAAGGTCAACGAGCCGTGATCATCAATCAGGCGGGGAAGAGCAGCCTGCAGGTTGCGGAAACCCTGTTCTCCTCGCTGCTCACCCTTGACGAGCTTGGACCTCTGGTGGACATAGCCATCACCTACTCGGTGAAAGAGAACGGCTGCTCGCACAGCCCTTCCTGCCGACAGCGGGGAAAACGCGCGGCGGAACCGACAACCACGAGCCTGAAGGAGTTTCGGGGACATCGCCATCACGACCGGATGTGCCGAACATGCGGCGGCGCGGACCTGCCTGCGCTGAAACCGGAGGAGATCGCAAGCGTCGAGCAACTGGCGCTGTTTCTGCCCCCGCGGTTGGAGGCGGCGCAGCGGAGGGCTGAGGCCGAACTCGTTGTGGCGGCTCGGGTGCGTGCTGCTGATGCACTCGATGAGCGGGCACGGGCGATCCTCGATGGGTGGGAGCGGAAGCTCGCTGAGGAGCGGCAGCGGGCTGAAGGACGATCCGCCGACGTCCTGAGCGTCGCGACTGGTTGCTGCGAGGACGGGATGTGCACGGCAGAAGCCGATGTGTCGTTCGATCCGCGCACGCTGAAGGTCGACTTCCGGTGCCGGGCCAATCCGATGCACGGCCGACTGGCCTGGAAGGATGACGAGACCTACGAGATATGGAAGCACTGGGATGAGGCCAAATACGACACTCTTGCCCTCATCGCCTCGTTGATCGCTGAGGATGACCCCTGCTGGAGCGAGGTCTACGGCACCCGGGCAGACGACTGGCGAGCGGTGACCGCCGCGCTGCGGGCTTTCGATGAGGCGAACCCGCAGCCCATGGACCTCGGCCTCAACGTTCGGTGTGGTCTGTGCAGTCGGCGGATGGCGCTCCACGAGAGGGAAAGCCGTGCGGACGTGCCCTCGATGTACGAGTGCGGGCACCGGCACACGGATGGCCGTTTCCACCACGAGGAGAAGGCTGATGTCCACCGTGTGGTCGACCGTGTTTTGCTCGACGCGCTCAACGGACGCTTCTCCTGGGTGACCGCGCCCGAACTGGCGCCGGCTCCCGCCGCCCTGGTCGCCTACGCCGACTATCTCACGGCGAAGATCGCGACTTACGATGCGCACATCGGCGCGGCGAAGGCAGACGCGGCTCTTTCGCGGCAGCACACCGACCGGGTGGCGCGGTTGGAGCAGGTCGGGATGATGCAGGAACACGGAGTATTCGCGGTGGCCGGCCCGGATGCACTTGTGCGGGAGCCCTGGCGCAGCAGGTCGGCGCGCGATGATGGCGTGTTCACGGATCTCGGGCGTGCGCTGCTGGTTGATCGGGTTGTGTGCCATCGCGACGGCATCGAGGTCTTCACTCGTCTCGATGAGGGCACCGCACTTTATCGGAGACTGTACGCGGAGGATCTCCGGCAAGAAATCCGCGTGGCTCGTGCCCAGTTGCAAATGCTGGAGGACGAACTTACGGAGTTGGAGGAGACGCCAGCAGGCCCTCCAGACTCACCGTCATCGTGACATGACTCCGATCAGCGAGTGGAGTGGACTTGTCCCGGATGGCCGGACAGCCCGTGGGTCGTGAGGCCGGTGGCGAGACGAGAGCCGACCGAGAGGAGGTCGGTTGCTGCCTGGTTGAGGACGTGGATGAGCGCGGTCATCGCGGCCGGGTTGATCCCGGCGAATGTGCCGCGTATGGCTGTGATCATGGCAGCTGAGGACGCGCTGGCGGGGACGGCTGGTGTGGGGCCGCTGTGCCGTACGGCCAGGGTGGCGAGCTGGTGGAGCGCGTCCGCCAGGGCGGACTGGAGGAGACGACGGTGCTTGTTGAGGCTGTCGGCGAAGCCTGGGGCGGCCGCCACCGCCCCAGGCGCAGGCGCTCGTCTGGCGGGCAGCGGAGTCGAGAGCGTCGCGATGGGCGACGGCGAGTGCGCTGACGCGCCGGAATGCTTGAAGGGTCGCTGCGTACTCCGCCATGACGAAGGTAAGGATCTCAGGCCAGTGGGCGTCGACCCGCTGGTTTGGCAACTCCTCCTGAATCGTCCGACGCGACCGCTGTTATGGTCCGATCTCTCCGAATACCAGAGTGGGGTCGTAGTCGTCGACCATGGCAATCGGCTCGTCGAGAGTGATCGTGAAGTTCCAGCCCTCGTTCTGGATTGCCTGGCCAAGTTCGTCCCAGGTCAGCTGTCGGCCGTCGACGACCACGGCCATCTCATCCGGGCTGCGCCAGATGATCCTGCCGCGTACCTCGCGGTCGGCGATGGTCAGCTCACCGGTGAATGGGCTGCGCTCGAGGTAGTGCCTGCCGATCTCCCGGCGGGCGGTCTCCCGCACATGGTCAAGAGCGCGTTGCGGGTCGGCGTAGGGGGCTGCGAGCGACCGGAACTCATACCCTTCCTCGACGCCGACTTCCGTGAGGTCGGCTTCAATACCGGTGGCGCCGTGAGTTGTCAACACCGCCTCAAAACTGACCCCTTTCCAACGTCTGAAATCTGACCCCCTGACTCGTGTTGATGGTTACTGTGTGTCGCGGTCGGCGGCGGGAGGGCGGCCGAGGTCGCGGTTCTTGAGCCGG
>NZ_JADOGI010000530.1 GCF_015645445.1 Nonomuraea cypriaca
CTACACAGATTGAATGCGTAGAGTCTTAGCCTCGTGACGGATCGCTTCGGGTGAGGTACGACCGGAGCATGCGGTATGGGCAAAGGGGTGGGTACACGCCCGCGGAGCAGGAGCGGCGGGAGCGGGTGCGGCTGCAGGCGGCTGAGTGGTTCGAGGCCGGGGAGTCGACCAGGACGGTCGCGGCGCGGTTACGGGTGCATGAGCGGTCGGTGACGCGCTGGCGGAAGTCCTGGCGCGAGGGTGGTACGTCGGCGCTACTGTCCAAGGGGCCGGTCTCGGCGGAGAAGCTGTCGGCCCGGCAATGGGCGCGGCTGGATGCCGAGCTCAAGCGTGGGCCGCTGGCCTGGGGCTATATCGAGGATCAGTGCTGGACCTTGTGCCGGGTCAAGACGCTGATCGGGCGGCTGTTCCACATCGGTTACACCATCGAGGGGGTAGGCAAGCTGCTGCATCGCCACGGCTGGTCGGTGCAGGTGCCGGCCCGGCGGGCGATCGAGCGGGATGAGCAGGCCATTGCGCTGTGGAAGGCGGAGGTGTGGCCGGCGGCAAAACCACCGCGGCGGACCTGGGTGCCTACCTCTGCTTCGAAGACGAGGCCGGGCAGGGACTGAGGCCGCCGAAGGGACGCACCTGGGCGCCGGTCGGTGCCCGTCCGGTGGTGACGGTACGCGGCAGAGGCTCCGGCCGCATCAACATGGCGGGCGTCGTCTGCTTCCGAGACGGCGAACGGCCGCACCTGTTCTACAAGCTGCACGTCTACCACGGCCGCAAGGGCGAGCCGAAGACGTTCTCCTGGATCGACTATCGGGACCTGATCGTGGCCACCCACCAGCAGCTCGGCGCACCCCTGGTGTGGTGCTGGGACAATCTCAACGTGCACCTGGACGGCCGGCTCGCCGAGTTCGCCGCTGAGAACGCCGAATGGTTACGCATCGTCCGGCTTCCTACGTACGCGCCCGAGCTGAACCCGGCGGAGGGCGTGTGGTCGCTGCTGCGCCGTTCCCTGGCCAACTTCGCCGTCACCGACCTGACCGGCCTCGCGCGGATCATCAAACGCAAGCTGAAGAAGATCCAGTACCGGCCCCACCTGCTCACCGGCTGCCTGACCCAGACCGGTCTCACCCTCGACACCCCGGCAAAACCATGACCGACTCTACGAATTCAACCGGTGTAT
>NZ_JADOGI010000531.1 GCF_015645445.1 Nonomuraea cypriaca
CCCCTGCCGTCCATCGCGCCCAGGAAACGGCCGGCCGAAGAGGTACGGGTGCCGTACGCCGCCTCGGGCCGGTACGCGATCGTGCGCGGCGGCGCCCCCGCCAGGCCCGGCCAGGGCGAGGTGGTGCGGTACGTCGTCGAGGTGGAGCGCGGGCTGCCGTTCGACGCCCGGGAGTTCGCGGCCGAGGTGCACCGCACGCTCAACGACGTCCGCGGCTGGGCCCGCTTCCAGCGCGTCGACCATGGCGAGGTACGGGTGCGGGTCGCCCTGTCCAGCCCCGACCTGACCGTCCGCCAGTGCCGTCCTCTGGACACCGGCGGCGAGCTGTCCTGCTGGAACGGCACCCGCTCCGTCATCAACGCCCGGCGCTGGGCCAAGGGCGTCCCGCAGTACGAGGGCGACCTGGCCGCGTACCGGCAGTACGTCATCAGCCACGAGGTCGGCCACGCCCTGGGCCACCATCACCGGCCCTGTCCCGGCCGGGGCAGGCTCGCTCCCGTCATGACCCAGCAGTCGAAGTCGCTGGGCCGCTGCCGCCCCAATCCGTGGCCGTTCCCGGATCGCAAACGGCGCGAGAAGGGCCAGAATGACGATCGAAGGCCGTGACGGCGAAGGAGGACCGGGAGGATCCGCATCGGCCGGGTAGCCCGGGATGGAGGTTCCCGGCGGGGTTGCCGTGGGGTTCCGGGATGACGACCGGTAGGTTCGATGCACCGCGAGGTCGCCGCTCTGGTGACGTGACCGGCATCGCCGCACGCGGGCCCCGGCGCACCCGGGAGCGTCCACGGCGTCCGGCCGCGTCATCCAACGGCGCGGAGATCAACGATCTGACCTATCGCGATATATCTTAGATAAGGAAACACCGGGGCCTCCCGCACGGACGGCGGGAGGGACAGATTCCAGGGGAGTGTGGGCGATGGCAGGGATGCGTACGGCACGGCGGATCCTCGCGGGCGGCGTGGCCCTCGCCGCTGCGGGCTGGGCGTTGCGCGATGTGCCCGCCGAGCTGGGCGTACGGCCGCTGAACTCAGGGCCGGACCGGGCCGCGCGGATACGGCGCTCGCGGCAGTTCGCGAACGGCGCGTTCGTCAACCCGATGGCCGAGCCGACGGCGATGCTGACCACTCCGCCCGTCGGCCTGCTGGGCGAGCTGGCCAAGGACAGGGAGCAGCGC
>NZ_JADOGI010000532.1 GCF_015645445.1 Nonomuraea cypriaca
CATCAAGCACCATCTCAAGCGCCTGCAATACCGGCCCGACCTGCTCAACGCCATCATCGCCCAGACCGAACTGATCCTCGAACCCGAACCGCCGTAACGCGAGAAGCCAGCCTTTCAACCTCTGTAATACTCAAGGCTGTGCCGGAGTTTCGGAAACGTAATTATGCTCCGCCGCACGGATGTGCGGCGGAGCTACTTCACCAACGAGCCCTATGGATGGTGGTTGCTAGGAAAGATACGATCCATTGCCTCAGCGCCTTCCAAGAGAACTGGACGGAGTTGGAAGCGGTAGACCGTCTCGGTCACTACGGTGTTCGCGTGGCCTACCAGTCGAGAGATATCTTCGATGGGGACTCCGAAGTCCGACAGGAGCGATACGAAGCTGTGCCGAAGTTCGCGCGGTGTCCACTCGGCGCCAGTCAAGCCCGCGCTACTGAGTACCTTCCGGAAGTCGCGTCGTACGTTGGTGGCGCTGAGCGGCGTACTGTTCTTGGTGCAGAAGACTAGACCTGTACCGGTCCATTGGTCACCTGCAGCAGTTCGTGGCTCGTTCTGAGCCTCGTTGAGCAGGCGAAGGGCGGCGATGGCGCGGGTAGGTATCTGCAGCGTGCGGCGTGACTTCACGGTCTTTGTATCGCCCTGCTTGCGAACGGACCGCCAGACGTAGACAGCGAACTTCTTGTGATCCCAGCCAATCTCCGTGACAGGCCGCCACACCTGCTGATCCTTGTCGAGGGCAACGACGTGTCGCCAGGTCAAGGCTCGCACCTCCTCTGTGCGTGCGCCAGTGAGCAGGGACAGGAGAATGTAGGCGCGGATACGTACGTCTGCCTGTTCGGCAGCAGCGATTACCGCTTCGCCCTGCGCCAGGGTCAGCGCTCGCGATGGGCGACCACCGCGTCCCCGGGGGACCTCGCATAGGTCAACGATGTTCCGTTTGACCTTGTCCCGCTTCATGGCGTTCTTGATTGAACGGTTAAGGATGTCGTAGATCAGCTTGAGGGAGCGGGTGCTCAACCGTGCGGTCTTGCCAGCTAGCCCCGTTTTCCGCACGTCGAGGTAAGTGAAGATCGCTGGGTTTGCTGTGGTGATCGTTGCGCGGTATGACCTGGGCTGGTGAGACAGCGTGCGCAGTGGGGCCAGGCCAGTGTCGAGAAGAT
>NZ_JADOGI010000533.1 GCF_015645445.1 Nonomuraea cypriaca
CGCCCACCCTGCCGCCCGGTCCGCCGCCCGGCAGGTCGCCCGCCCCGTCGCCCCGCAGGTCGCCCGGCCCGTCGCCCCGCAGGTCGCCCGGCCCGTCGCCTGCCCCGTCGCCCGCATCGGCACCGCCGCCCGGCTGAAGGCCGTCATGGACGTGCGGCCGCACGCCTGCCGCGTCCGTGGGCGTGTCCTGGCCTGTGCCGATGCTCGGGTCCGTCATCGGCGATCCCCGGCCAGGGACATCGCGGTCCTGACCCTGGACAGTTCGCCGGCCAGCACCGCGTCGCTCGGGTAGTCGTCGTCCCATTCCAGCAGCACACCCGGCGGGTCGGCCCGGGCGCACAGCTCGGTGAGGAGGTCGAGCACGGCCTGCGGCGCCGACGTGGTGTGGGTGTCGTGCCAGACGCCGTGGCGTTCGTACCCGCCGGCGACGTGGACGTACGCGAGGTGCTCCAGGGGCAGCGCGTCGAGCGCCGCCACCGCAGGGAGGCCCAGGTTGACCTGGTTGGTGTAGAGGTTGGCCACGTCGATCAGCAGGCCGACCCCGGTCCGCGCGACCAGTTCGGCGAGGAACTCGGCCTCGGTCAGCTCGTCGTCGGGCCAGCCGAAGATGGCGGCGACGTTCTCCAGGGCCAGCGGGACGGGCAGCGCGTCCTGCGCCCGGCTTACGTTCTCCGTGACGACCCGCAGCGACGCCCGCGTACGCGGGACGGGCAGCAGGTGCCCCGCCTCCATGCCGCCACCCCGTACGAAGGCCAGGTGCTCGCTGACCAGCGGCGAGTCCAGCGCCCGCGCACAGGCGGCCAGGTGGGCCAGCCGCTCGGGCGAGGGCGGCTCGGCCCCGCCGACGCCGAGCGACACCCCGTGCGGGATCACCGGCAGGCCCCTGGCCCGCAACAGGCGCAACGACTCGGGCAGGTGGGCGGGCGTGATGTTCTCGGCGACCACTTCGAGGAAGTCGACGCCGGCCATCCGCTCGATGCTCAGGTCCAGCTCGGACCGCCAGCCGATGCCCACGCCCAGACTTCCCACGTCAGCCTCCTCCTCCACCACAACCTCCTCCGCCACTGCCGCCACCGCCACTGCCGCCGCCGCAACCTCCGCCGCCGCTGCCACTGCCGCCGCCGCAGCTGCTGACGCCGCCCCCGC
>NZ_JADOGI010000534.1 GCF_015645445.1 Nonomuraea cypriaca
TGATCGCGCTGTGTGATCGTCTGGAGGCGTGCGTGAGTACGGTGGCTCCGTAGCGTCAGGCTGTAGCCGGGTCGGGTGGCATCCAGAGCTTGCCGAGAAGCGCGTCGCGCAGGACGGTCATGACGTCGAGGCCGTGTTTGATCACGGTGGACAGGTAGCCGCGAACGGCGTAACGATGCCGGGTGTGTCGCTCGGAGCGGAGTCTGCCGGAGATCTTCTGCTGGGTCTTGGCTGGTCGCAGGTCGCGCTCTGCTTGGTTGTTCGTGGGTGGGATCCGCAGGTCATGGGCGAAACGCAGGACATCGTCGGCACGGTCGCGCAGCACCTCCAGCAGCACCCGGCCGACCGGCTGGGTGACGGTCTTGGCCGGGCCGGGAACGCGCTTGACCTCCGAAAGGCCGACGGCGACCCCGCCCCGGAACATCCGGGTGAACATCGCCAGCGTGCCCGCCGCGATCGCGTCTGTGCCCTGTTGGCGGGCGAGGTTGGCGGCGTGGATCAAGCCGCGCAGCGCCATCTGGAGCTGCCGGGGCCAGCGCGCCTTGGGGTAGGTCTCGGCGCAGTCTTCGAGATCACGGATCAGATGCGCGGCACAAAGTTGATGATCGCGCGTCCCGAGGTTGGTCGCGTCGTAGATCTGATAGCGGTCGTGCACCACCACACCGGTCACTTCGGCCAGCACGAACTGCTTGAACGTGGCCATGTCGCGTCCGCCGAGCATGTACCAGGTCAGCAGCTGGTTGCAGGCCACCAGCAGATACTTCTTGGCCTTCTTCGGCCCCACCCGCAGCGGGCTCTCGTCGCAGCACACCACATAGGCCAGCGTGAGAAGCATCCGGATACGCGCATTGGCGCGAGCGACCGCTGCGGCGGCCCGGCCGATCAAGCCGTGAACGAACCCGGGTGAAGGCTCGGCACCGGTTAGCGCGGCCACCAGCTCAGCGCACCGGTGCACCGGGATCGCGTGGACCACCAGCAGATACACGCACCAGGCCTGCAGATTGACGCCGTGCCCGACCGGCGCGGCGCTTACTCCCGCCGGGCGTGCGGCGGTGTGCACCCGGCCGCACCGGCAGGCGACTGTGTGCAGGTTGTGCTGCAACCGCCGGGCCACTACCAGCGGGATCTCGATCTGCTGGTG
>NZ_JADOGI010000535.1 GCF_015645445.1 Nonomuraea cypriaca
GGCCGAAGTCGTTAAGTACGTCCTGGATGACGGACACACATGCGCTCAGGCAGCCCGTGCTTTCAACCTGGTCGCCGAAACGATCCGCAACTGGGTGAACGCCGAAAAAGAGAAGCGCAAGGGAAACACCACAGAAGCGCGCGAGGCAGTCGATCGGGCACAGCTTGCAGAGCTGGAGCGCAAGGTCAAGGAACTTGAGGCAGAGAACTCGTTCCTGAAAAAAGCGGCGGCCTACTTCGCGAAGGAGCAAGGGTGAGTGAGAAGTTCGCACTCATCGACGCGGAGCGGGCCAATTTTGAGATCAAGATGATGTGCCGGCTGCTCGGCGTTTCCACCTCCGGCTTCTACGAATGGTGGCATCGTCCGTTATCGGACCGGGCACTCCGACGCGAAGCGCTCAAAATCCGCATCGAGGAGGAGTTCGCCAAATCCGACCGCACCTACGGCTACCGGCGCGTCCACGCCGAACTCGGGCGTGCCGGAATCAAGATCGACGACGAGACGGTCCGCGACCTGATGCGCGAGATGGACCTTGTTCCAGTGCAGGTCAAGAAGCGTAGAAGCCTCACGGTCGCCGACGAGGACGCCGGGCCGATCCCCGACCTGGTCAAGCGCGACTTCACCGCCGAGGCGCCGGGAGCAAAGATGATTGGCGACATCACGCAGATCGACACCGGCGAGGGGCCGCTGTTCTTGGCCACCGTGATCGACTGTTTCTCCAAATCCGTGATCGGCTGGTCGGTCGACACGCGCTACCCGGCACGCTTGGTCAGCGCGGCAATCGACATGGCTGCTGGGCGGATCACTCTTCCTGAAGATGCCATTTTCCATTCCGATCGGGGAAGCCAGTACACGTCGATCGAATTCGGTAAGACGCTCGACAAGTACAAGATTCGCAGGTCGGTGGGCCGAACGGGGATTTGCTTCGACAACGCGATGGCGGAATCTTTCTTCGGGAAGCTGAAGACCGAGATGGTGCACCACCGAGTTTTCGCTACACGAGCTGAAGCGCGGCGCGCGCTCATCCAGTACATCGAAGGCTTCTATAATCCGCGGCGACTTCATTCAGGGCTCGGTTATCGACCCCCGCTCGAAGTCCTCGACGAATGGTTCGATAATCAGTCGGTTGCGTGATAGAGTCGACCATATAGTTGCGT
>NZ_JADOGI010000536.1 GCF_015645445.1 Nonomuraea cypriaca
GCCTCGTCCCCGGCCGGGCTCCGGCCCGGGTCCTCGGCCGGGTTTCCGTCCGCGTCGCCGCCTGCGTCGCCGGCTGGCCCCTTGGCCCCGCCTCCTCCACTGACTGCGTTTCGGTCCGGGTCTCCGATGGGACCTCTGGCCGTACCTCCGTCCGGGTCGCCGACTGCGTCTCCATCCGCGTTTCTGGCCGTGTCTCCGACCGAGCCCCTGGCCGGGCCTTCGTCCGTGCCTCCGGCCCTGTCCCCCGCTGTGCCTCCAACTGGCCCGCTGACTGGGCCTTTGAGTGGGAGTCCCGCCGTGTCCCTAACCCCGACCGGACCTCTCGCCGTGCGTCCGGCTGCGACTCCGATTGGGTCTCCGGCTGGCCCCCTGACTGGGTCTGTGGGTGGGAGTCCTGCTGTGTCCTTGGCTGCGTCGCCGGTTGCGTTGCCGACCGGGCCTCTCGCCGGGCCCCCGACCGCGTCCACGACAGGGACGGGCTTTGGTGCGGGGCCTGGGACGCCGATGGTGGTGTCGCCCGGTCAGTACGAGATGACCTGGTATCCGGCTCCGCCGCCCGGAGCGGCCGCCGCGCGTGATGACGGGTGGCTGGTGCTGGCCGATGAGAGCCCGTACGGTACGGCTGTCGTTCTCGAGTTGGCCCGGCGCGGCCGGCGATGCCTTCTCGTGCAGTCGGACCGGCTTGACGAGCCGGCGCTTCGGGTCCTTCGCTATGGTGCGGGACCCTGGCTCGTGGTCGACCTGCGTGCTCTCACCGGTGACCGTGAGGATCGCGAGATGGCCCCGCCGGACCTGGCCGAACATCGGTTGGCGCGGACCGCCACGCTGGTCGCCGACCTGGTGGCGGCCGGGCTTGGCGACCGGGCGCGTACCTGGTGGATCACCCGGAACGCCCAGCCCGTGTCCGGGTCCGCCGCCCCGGTCGTCGTGGCCTCGGCTGCGCTGTGGAGCCTGGCGCGGACCGTACGGCTGGAACATCCAGGCCTGTGGGGCGGCCTGCTGGACGTCGGCGACGACGACCCTGCGCTGGTGGCCCGCTGCCTGGTCGACGAGCTACTCGCCACCGGTCCAGAGGACGAGGTGGCCTACCGAGCCGGCCACCGCTTCGTCGCCCGCCTCACACCAGCCC
>NZ_JADOGI010000537.1 GCF_015645445.1 Nonomuraea cypriaca
CGACCCGGACCACCAAGAAGCCGGTGGCGAACGCCAGGCTCAGCGTCCTGGAGATCGACCTGTTCGCCGGTCCGGGCCAGAACGAGGCGGATGGCTGCCTCATGCCGCCGGTCCACTTCCAGAGCAACGTGGAATCGACCAAGCGCGAGATATGGGTGTCCTACGCGTGGCTGGTCGACGGCAAAACCGTCGACAGCAGCAAGTCGTGGGTGTCCGCCGACAGCTACACCATGTTCGTGACGTCCGGGCAGTACATGCTCGACGCCGGCCGCCACACCGTCACCCTGCGGGCCACCTCGCCGTCCGCGGCGCAGAGAAGCACCTCGTTCAGCGTCTGCGCCATGGAAACCTGGTGACGCCCGAGGCCATCGGCCCGTACCGGGTCGTCGGGCGGCTCGGCGAGGGCGGCCAGGGTGTGGTCTACCTGGGCACCGCCCCCGACGGCACGCAGGTCGCGATCAAGGTGCTGCGGGAGGGCGTGCCCGGCGACGGCCGGTTCGCCAAGGAGATCGCCGCGGCGCGGCGGGTGGAGCCGTTCTGCATCGCGCAGGTGCTCGACGCGTCGCTGGGCGCACGGCCGTACATCGTGACCGAGTACGTCGAAGGCCCCTCCCTGCACAAGGCGGGCCTGCACACGGGGGCGGACCTGCAACGGCTGGCGGTAGCCACGGCCACGGCGCTGGCCGCCATCCACCGGGCCGGCGTCGTCCACCGCGACTTCAAACCCGCGAACGTCCTGCTCGGGCGCGACGGGCCGCGGGTCATCGACTTCGGCATCGCCCGCGCCGTGGACGCCGCCGTGACGCGTACCAGCAGCATCGTGGGGACGCCCGCGTACATGGCGCCCGAGCAGTTCGCGGGCGCCACCGTCGGCCCGGCCGCCGACGTGTTCGCCTGGGGAGCCGTCATGGTGTACGCGGCCACCGGCACCCCGCCGTTCGGCAACGACTCCCTGCCTGCGGTCCTCAGAAGGATCCAGTACGAGGAGCCGAGGCTCGACGGCGTGCCCGAGTCGCTACGCCTGATCGTCCACCGCTGCCTGGACAAGGACCCCACCGCCCGCCCGGCCATGCACGACGTCCTCTTCCAGCTCATCGGCGGCCGCCCCCATCCC
>NZ_JADOGI010000538.1 GCF_015645445.1 Nonomuraea cypriaca
GTGGGGGGTGGTGGTGATGGCGAGGTCAATGGTGCCGGTGGCGAGCCAGGAGGCGAGTTCGTCGTCCTCCCCCTGGACGACCAGTGCCGGGGGTTCCTGGCCGAGCCGGACCAGGGTCTGTGGGACGAGCCGTACGAGTGCGCTGGAGACCGCTCCGACCCGGAGCCGGGGCAGTGGCTCGCGGTCGGCGAGCGCTTCGATGGCGTGCAGGTGCTCGACCGCGGCACGTCCGTGGGCGGCCGCCTCGCGCCCCAGCGCCGTCAGTGACGCCCCGGCCTGGCCCCGGTGTACGACCGGCGCGGCGAGACGGCGTTCGAGGGCGGCGATGGCGCGGCTGACCGCCGACTGCGTGAGCCCGAGTGCCTCACCGGCCCGGGTGAAGCTTCCGTGCTCGTCGATGGCGAGCAGCGCTTCGACATGTCCGATGCCGATCTCCATCTCGTCATGATACGGGCTCATGGATCTCATGAATACAAGTCGTTGGACGCATAAGAGCAGGTCACCATAGCCTTGGCTACATGTCCAGAGTGGTGACGGCGATGGTGTTGTTGTGGCTGTGCTGGGGTTCGTCGTTCCCTGCGATGCGGGTGATGGTGAAGACCCTGCCTCCGCTGCTCGCCTCAGGAGCGATCTTCCTGGTGGCCGGAGGGGTGCTGGCCGCCGCCCGGCCGGCGTGGCTGCGCGAGCTGAGCCGCCGCCAGGTCGCGGTCGCCGCGGGCACCGGCACGTGCCTGCTCGGTGCGCAGGGCACGATCGCGGTCGCGATGCGGCACGTTACCGCGGGCAGCGCCGCGCTGCTGGTCGCCGCCATCCCGCTGTGGATCGTGGTGCTGCGCGCGTTCCTCGGGGACCGGCCTTCTGGGGCGAGCCTGGCGCGGCTGCTGATCGGGTTCGCGGGGGTGTTGGTCGTGCTCGTCGCGGGCTCGACCGGCGACCAGGGCTGGTCCGCGTGGTCCCTGGCGGTCGTGGCGGCCTCCATCGCCTGGGCCGCCGGCACCCTGTGGACCTCCCGTACCGCACCTCCGCCCGCGCCGCGCTCCTCCCCTACGCCCCCGCTCACCCCGTCCTCACCAGAGGCGCCCGCCGGCACCACGCCCCCATCCACCGCAC
>NZ_JADOGI010000539.1 GCF_015645445.1 Nonomuraea cypriaca
CCCTGGCAGCACCCTCCCCGACCGAGGCGCGCCAATCCGTCCCCTCCCTGGCCGGAGCCCCGCCCGTGCTCTCCCCGGCCGCACGCCGGTCCATGTCCTCGGAGGCCTGGGCACGCCGGTCCAAGCCCTCAGGGGCGCGGCGATCCGTGCCCCTCGATCCAGCGGCGCCCTCCCTGGCCTGGGCACGCCGATCCGTGTCCTCGGGAGCCGCGTGCCTGTCGGCACCCTCCCCCGTCGACGCACGCCGATCAGAATCCTCGGGGGCCGCGTGCCGGTCAGCGCCCTCCCCCGCCGCACGCCGACCCGAATCCTCGGAAGCCGCGTGGCGGTCTGCGGCGCCGGGAGCCGGGGTGGCGCGATCGGGGGCTTCACCGGCCGGCCAGCCGAAACGCTGGTCCGCGCTCGCGGGGGTGTGGCGGTCATGTGGGTCCTCGTGGTCGTCCATGCCAGAAGATCCAGCCGTGAGGGGCTCCTCGGCCGCGCCCGGGATCCGCGACTCGGTGCCGTCACCCCGGACGCGCCGGTCCGCCGCGGCCACAGAACGGGGCGCGGCGGGCTCGTCCGCGGGACGGGTGGCGGTGCGGCGGCCGGCTAGCTGGATGCCGTACCGGTCGAGGAAGACGACGGACGTGCCGGGCAGCTCGGCGTTCAGCACGCCCAGGACCCGCCGGGCCGACGTGCCCGCGTCCGCGAGCCTGGTGGCACAGCGGGCGACGAGCTGGGTGCGGGCCGCGTCCGGCCGGGAGGCGGCCGAGGCCACCCGGACCGCGACGATCAGCGGATCGTCGTCGATGAAGATCAACGTCACGCCGAGCCGTTCCGCGAGCACCTCGCCGGAGCCCGCGCTCAGCCCGCCCGACGGCGCGATCACGCACGCCGCCGCCTGCTCCCAGGCCCGGCGCATGGCCATCTCCACGGCCCAGCCGCCGCTGGCCGCCGACCCGATCAGCACCACCGCCGTGTGCGGCGCCACCGCGCCGAACACCGACAGCTCGTCCACGATGCGCACCTGGTGTACGGGGTTCTCACCGGACCCGTACATCCTGGCCCCCGCCAGCGGCCCGGCGTTGACCAGCTCCGCCACCGTGACCGGCGCCTCCCACCCC